>NZ_JBNAIL010000012.1:0-113684 GCF_052048195.1 Candidatus Pelagibacter sp. HIMB123
GGATTATTTTTTCCCTACGAGCATATATATGTTTATGCAACAAATTATGATTTAGGTTTATCGATAATCATATTTATCATTTTTTTAATATACACAATATTAGCATTTTATTTATTTTTAAAAAAAAAGGATCCTATCTTATTAATTAGTGTTTTTTGGATTATCGCAAGTTTAACTTTACCTGTTATGTTTGGGATGATTGAAAAAGGTTTTCCTTTAATCTCAAATTTAGCTGAAAGATATCAGTACTCATCAGTTGTATCAGTATCATTATTATTAGCATGGATGTTCAGTAAATTTTTTAATCATCTTTATAAAAAAACCTTAATCTTAAGTTTTTATGGGTTAATCTTAATATCTTCAGTATTTATTCTGCACGATAGAAGTAAAGTTTATATCAATAACACTGAGTTTATGACTTTAACAGATGAAAATAGTCCTAAAAATGTTTTTAGATATTCGTTTGGAGTAGAAATGAGAGATGCCATTTTGAAAAATGATATGACAACTTATAGATTTAATTTGTATCAAATGTATCAATTAGATACATCGTTTGATGAAGCCATATTGGAATTTCTAAGATACTACATTTATGAAAAAAACGAAAAAGGCATCAAATATTTTGAAGAGGAGTTTGAAAAAAATTTCAAAGATAGTCCACCAGCAAGGTTTAAATTAGCAAGATTCTATACATTGTATGAAGATTATAATAAGGCTGAAGATCAAATAAAAAAAATCTTTGAAAAATACGAAGAAATAAGATCTCAATTAGATACACCTTCAAGAAGAGTGACATTTTTAGATCCTCCTATAGATGATTTATACTTTGAACTAGGAAAAATAAGTTTTTATCGAGAAGATTATGAGAAAGCTTTAGAAAATTTTAAAACAGCAAATGTAATTAATCCTCTACATGCAACCGCTTTATATAATGCAGCAATTACCTTGAAAAAACTTGGATTAAATGAGGAAGCCACTAAATTTTTTACAGACGCTATCAAAATAAATCCCTTTTTAAGAGAAACAACTTCTAACCTAATTGCTGAAACAAATTAAATGAGACATAAAATAAGTGTAGTTATACCTGCTCTTAATGAGGAAAAAAACATCAAACCTTTAACATTAAAAATTATAAAAGTTTTAAAAAAAAATAAATTTGAGATTATTTTCGTTGATGATAGCTCGACAGATCAAAGTAAAAAAATATTATTAGCTTTATCTAAAAAATATAAATTTTTTAAACCAATCTTCAGAAAAAAAAGTAGAGATCTAACCCAATCCTGCTTTGATGGAATAAAAAAATCAAAATATCAAAATATTTTAATTTTAGATGCAGATTTACAACATGATCCAAAATATATTCCAAAAATGTTTAAGGAATTTAACAAAGGTAAAGATATTGTCATTGGAGCAAGAAAATTAACATCTGGAAAAAACAAAGGTTTATCTGAAACAAGAAGATTTGCATCAGTATTTCTAATATTTTTATTTAAAGTTTTTTATATTCAAACAAAAGATCCAATGAGTGGTTTTTTTCTATTTAAAAAAGATATTTATTTAAAAAATGAAAACAGATTTTTTGGAAAGGGATTTAAAATTTTAGCTGATTTATTAATTAACTCAAAAGCAAAATTAAAGACTAAAGATGTCTTTATAGATTTTAATAGACGCTATGAAAGTGAAAGTAAAATGAATATCAAAATTTTGTTAATATTAATTCAATTTTATGTAACTAGTTTAATAAAGAAATTATTAACCTAATAATTTTTTCGCAATCTCGTCAATCATAGTTTCATTATGTTTTATCCAATCTCTAGATTTTTTTGAAATTGTATTTTTAACATATTTCTTTGCATCCACTAAATTTGAAAATTTTTTGATTGGTTTTTTAAATTCTTTATTCAAATCTGTTGAACCAATTTTATCTAAAATACTTTTTATTTCATACTCAGATAATTGCTCTTTTAGCAGATTAAATTGTTTATCCATTTCTTTTTGAATATTTGGGAAAAATTCTTTTTTTATTTCTTCTGAAATTAATTCTGGATTAAAAGATTTCTGATCTTGCACTGGAGATTTGGCCTCCATGTTTTTTTGTAATATTGAATGACTATGTTGCAACTCAGATGAATGATACATTTGCAACATTCTCATATTCTGCATGTCCATAATTTTTGACATTTGATCAAATTTATCTTGAAGCTTTTCAGACTCACTTTTATTTTTTTGTTTTTCTTCAATTTTATTAAATAATTCTGGCTCTATATTTTGTACTTTTTGGTTCAATTCTTCAATTTTTTGAGTGGCTTCGTTTCTATAAGTTGAAATATTGTTTAAAGTCTCATCAATTTTATTATTTAAACTATTTAAAGAATTTTCGATTTTTAAATTGTAATCTTTCAAATCATTTATTCTATCTTCAAAACGTTTTTCTAAATGTAAACTTTCATTAAGTTTTTGAGGATCGTTTAATTGTCTAACACTATCATCAATTTTAGTTGAAATAGAATTAATATTATTTTGAATATCATCAAACTGATTATTTAAATGAACAATTTGGTCCTCTAAATTTGCAAAATTTTTATTTGCTTCATCTTCATATTTTTCAAACTCTTGGTGGTAACTTTCGTTAATATTATTAAGTTTATTTTCAATACTTTCTTCTGATCTGGTAAGTGCTTCAGTTAGTTTTATATCTAGTTCATCATTAAATTTTTCAGAGAATAAGTTTTTCTGATTTAATAACTCATCCAATTTTTCTGTAAGTTCAGAACTACTTAAATCTAAATCATTTATTTTTGCATTTAACATCTCCAACTGTTCGTTGGAGAATATTTGAGTACTTTTTGCCTCTTCTTTAATAAGATCATCATTTGCAGATTTTTCATAACCGGCTTCTTGAGCATTCACAACAGTTTCTGCAACTTCATCAGTTAGATTAATGATATCATCTACTTCTTCAATTAAATCTATTATCTTTTGATTATTAATGTCAGCAACTTCGTCTTTGAGTTCAATAATATTTTCGTCAAAATTTCCAAAATTAGATAGATCATTATTAGCTTCATCTATTTCGCTCAAATTTTGATCAACAATTTCATTATTAAGAAAAATAATTTTTTCACTTTTATTACTTCTTGGAGTTGATTTTAGTTTTGCAGTTGTGTCTTGAGACGATGAAACTACAACAGTTTTATCTGTTCCTGTTGATGACATCTTTGCTTCCATGCCATCCTTAAGATCAATTACTTGATCGTTGAAAATTTCCTTGAGTTTTTGCACATAAAGTTGTCTTGATAATTTAAGTTTTTTATCTTTTAGTAACTCAAGCCTAATTTCATCAAGAGTTTTTTTGATGTAAATTGGAGTATTTTTCATATATTAAATTTATACATGCGAATCATTTACACTTTATCAAATCTATAAATGATAGTAAAAATTTATAATGTTTGGATTAGGAAAAAATAAATCAAAAACAGTCGAAGACGAATCTATTAAAGATAAATCAAAATTTGTTGTCGTAGGTTTTACTGTAATGATTTTTGCTTTTTTTGCATTTTTAATAGGTGAAATTTACACTTCAATTCAACTTTCCAAGCAAAGCAAACTTTTAGCAAATGCAGGAGGTATCCAGGAACAATCTGACAAAATTGTTATTGAAATGGCCAAAGTTGGCAAAGATGTTAACAAAAGTGAATACGAGTACATTAAAGAAATAATGATGTTTATGTCTCCAACTGAATTTCAAAATTTCAAAAATTCTATTTCAGGTATTGCAAATGAATTTAATGTTCAAATTAATAGTTTAAATGAAAGTCAAGCTGACCAATTAGGTGAAATATATTCAATAAATTATATTGAGTATCAGTTCTTAAGTACTTTTCAAAACCTAACTTATTTAAAAAATAAAATTGCAGAGAGTGAATTTAAAATAAATATTATTGAAGAAAATATTTCTAGAGAAAATGCTAATTCTGATAAAGTTTTGGCTAATGGAAAAATTGGAGTTTATGTTTTTCCTGGTAAAGAAAAATTATTAAAAGATAAGTCGAAAATAATTGAAATATTTAAAGCTGAAGAAGAGAAATTAGCTGAAAAAGAAAACAAAGAAACTAAAAATTAAAAAAATCTCTCTAGTTTAGTCCTAAAGGTCCTTTGATATATTCATACATAGGAATTAAAAATTCTAAATACCTTTCCATAAATGGAAATGCCATCCCAACCTGATCTCTAAAAGGAACTATTAAAATAGAAAAAACAATCAACAACAGCAAAAGTAGATAAGTGAGCAATCTAGCTCTCCTTCCGTCATTTATCTTTTGGTCTGGTTGTTCTTGCTGTTCTTTTTCTAAAGATTTTTTTGCCTCTTTAATTCTATCCTTTTTAATTAATTTTTGAAAAAAATTTAAATTTTTATCTCTATCAACTTTGTATTCATCTAAATTTTTATCCATCTCTTGTTTTGATGGAAGTTCATTTTGATCTTCATCTGTAAATATTTTAAAGTTTGAAATACTCTCTGGGTTTTCTTTTTTTATTTCATCAAAGTTTTCATTTCCAACTTCCTCTTCAGACGATTTATCTTCAGGAGTGGATAATAAATCTTCTGGGTCTTGTAAATTGGATGTTTGATTTACACTTTCAGTTTCTTGTACTTCAGATTGAGTTGTTGCAGCGAAATCATCAATTTCTTTGTTTTCTCCAATATCATTTTCATTTTCTATTAAAGAATTTTGTTCTTCATCAACAGTAGTGTTTTGATTGATTGGATTGTTTCCTTGATCAGGATGATAAAACCATACCTCAGAACAAGAACCACATCTAACTTTTGATCCCTGTTCTGGCATAATTCCATCAGCTAACTTAAATTTTTTTTTTCCACAAATACAGTCGATAATCATATGTTGTAATTCAAAATTAATAATATAAAAAAACACATATGTCTATCGAACAAAAAATTAATGGAAATATAGGAAAATTGTTTGTCGCTGGTGAAGTTGATTTAGATAGTTCACCCGAATTAAGAGATAATATAAAAGATTTAATTGATAATGTTAAGACAATTGAAGTTCAGCTATCAAAGGTCAACTACATAGACTCTTCAGGTATAGCTGCATTAGTTGAAGGTATGCAACTTTCAAAAAGTAAATCTAAAGAATTTTTTCTAACTGATGTGAGTAATGAAGTCATGAAAGTTATTAAATTAGCACACTTAGACAAAATTTTTAAAATTAAAAATGTAACTGGCACAAATGCAGCTGAAGTAAGTTCAGAGCCCGAAACAGTTCAAGAGCCTGAACCACAAGCAAGTGAAAACGTGGATCTTGCTCCAAACGAAGAAACTCAGCAACAATCTGAGAGTGAAGAAACAGAAAACAAAGAAACTGAAGAAACAAACCCTAGCATCAAAAGAGATGATGACGATGGAGATAAAATAAAATTTAAAAGGTAAGTGCTTACCCTTTCTCTGTTTATTATTGGATCAATCTTTGGTAGTTTTTATAATGTCTGTATATATAGACTTCCTAATGATTTAAATGTTATTACAAAACGATCATTTTGTACAACTTGTAAATATAAAATACCTTTTTATTTCAATGTTCCAATCATCTCATACATTGCTAATCTTGGTAAATGTAAAAATTGCAAAAGTAAAATAAGTTTAAGTTATCTTATAGTAGAGATTTTAACGGCAAGCTTATTCGTCTATGCTTATAATTTACACGGAATTAGTTTTAAAACTTTAGCTTATATTATTTTTTATTCAGGATTATTAATAATTTTTTTTACTGATTTAAAATATTATTTAATTTTAGATAAAATCACAATTCCACTTTCTGTTCTTGGGTTAGTCTTTACTTTTTTCAAGTTTAATCCTTTTGATGTGAGTATATTAAGCTCTATCATCGGTGGAATAATTGGTTATTTAATTATTTATATTATTAGATTTTTATTCTTTAAAATTAGAAAAGTTGAAGGTATGGGGCTTGGAGATGCAAAATTATTTTTAATGGTTGGTATTTGGCTTGGAATAAAATCAATTTATTTAATTTTAGCAAGTTCAGCAATTACTGGGGCTATTGTTGGTATAATTATTATTTATGTTTACAAAAAAGATAAAGATTTTCAAATTCCATACGGGTGTTTTATTGTCATAGCTTCAGCACTCTATCCATATCTAGGATCAGTCTTTTATAATGTGATTTAAAGATATATTGTTAGATAACTGATTCGTTTAAAAATGAATAAATCTCTTGTTGCTCAAAATATAAAAAAAAATTATCAATTATTAGACAAAAGACAATACGGTCTTGCAGAACAGAATGCATGTAATTTATTAAAACATGATCCTAACAATCATGAAATTTATAATTTAATAGGAGATATTCATTATAAACAAAACAATTTTGATAAATCTATTTGGTATTATCTTTCTTCACTAGATAGAAACTTTGATCGTAAAGCTCTTAATAGATTAGGTACAAATATTTTTTTATTAAATAATAACTCTGCTGCTGAGAAAGTTTTAACAAACCTTTTGGCCCACGACCCTACTTATGTTGATGGTTACTTAAGTTTAGGTCTGGTATATGAACAAAGTAAAAACTTAGAAAAAGCGGTAGAATGTTATAGGGCTGTTATTAAAATAGATCCTAAAGAAATAAAGGCTTACTTAAGTCTTGCAACTTTATACAAACAAGATCAAAAATATGATGAAGCAATAAAAGTTTATCAACAAGGTCTTATAAATAATCCAAGCAATCATTTCATTTTAAGTAACCTTGGTAATTTATTCTATCTTCAGCATAAGTACGAAGATGCAGTAATCTGTCATCAAAGAGCAATTAAGGCTAAACCAGATTCACATGTTGTACATTTTAATTTTGCAAATACTTTACTAAATGCTGGAAAATATTCTGAAGCAATTGAAATGTATAGAAAAACAATAGAACTTAATCAAAACTTTAATAAATCAAAAATTAATTTAGGAACTACTCTTTTATCAATGTCAGATTTTGAAGAAGGTTTTAAAGAATATCATCATAGGATATATGAAGACAAAAATTTTAAATCAGTACTTGATAAAAAAAAATTAATTTGGAATGGTCAAAATATTGAGAATAAAAAAATTCTTATTATTGCTGAAAATGGATTAGGTAATACTTTACAATTTTCAAGATACCTTGAAACATTAAGCCAGCTAAATTGTAAAATTATATTCCAGTGCCAAGAAGAACTGCATCATTTCTTTGAGGATATGGTTTTTATAGATGAAATTGTTTCTAGTGAAAGTGAATATGATGATTATGATTATTGGATACCATTACAAAATTTAATCTATTTACTTACACCAGATCTTAATAGTAATTGTCCTTTTCCATCATCTCTAAAAATAAATGATAATAAACTTCTAGAATGGGAAACACTGATAGAAGTAAATGATAATGTGAAAATTGGTTTAAATTGGCAAGGTAGCAGTTTAAATCCTAGAGTTGCTAATAATTCTGTTTCTTTAAATAATTTTAAAAGCATTGTCAAAAATCCATTAGCTACATTCATAAATTTGCAAAAAGGTAATGCTGTTTCAGAAATAGAGAAATTTAAGTTGGAGGAACATATTGTAAATTATGATTTACTTATGGATACAGGATCAAAAAAATTTGTAGATACAGCTGCAATTATAAAATATTTAGATCTAGTTATAACAACTGATACCTCAATTGCTCACCTGGCTGGAACACTTGGTACTCAAACTTGGTTATTACTTCCAAAAGTTTCTGATTGGAGATGGTTAAATTCTAAAGATGAAACTATTTGGTATGACAATTTTAGAATTTATCGCCAAAAGATTCAGGGAGACTGGACAGATGTATTTTCAAGGGTCGAGAAAGATTGCCAAGAGCTAATTAAAAATATCAGTGATTTAAGAAAATCTTAATTTAATTTTTTCCAAAAACTTTTATCTATTTCTTTAGAAATTCCTTTAAGTCTTGAAATCATTAATTTTGATTTCTTCAATAATATTTCATCTTTAGCAATGGCTTTTTTAAATTCTTTGTGCTGAGCTATCATAAACGCAAATAATTCTGCTTTATCTTCTGCAGAATTATTTCTAGCATAACTTGAAATAAAACCTTCAACAGATGTATCAATTCCAATACCCCCTGTTATCAAATCATTAGAATAATCCACTTTGTTTATTTTTTCCCAAGTTTCATCTAATTGCATAATAGATAACTTAGAGTCGATTATGTGATAAAATTCGTGATGGAACAAAATTCTAATATATTTTTTTTTAGCTTTTAAATTTTTAATTTTATTAACAGCTGATAAATTCAAATAAAAAACTCCAGGTGATTGATCGACATGTCCTGGTGCCAATCCACCTGGTTCAAATCCTAATGATTTGTCAGTTATTTTTTCACAAATCATTACATATTTTAGTCCTGAATTTTGTAAGAAAGATACTGGATAAACATTTATTTCTTTCACAAGAATATTAATAACATCTTTATAATTTGACTTCGTTTGACCACAAAAAAAATCATTTTTATTTTTAAAGTTTTCAGTACTAATTAAGATATCTATCCCTTTTGAAGAAAATTTTTTTTTTGATTTAATATGTTCACCCAAAACTTTTAAACTTAATTTTGAATTAATATATTTTGCGTATCTATTGTATTTAGGGTTTTTCTTGAGTGTTCTAAATCGCACTAAACATTCAATCTCACCATCGCTTTTACAATTTTTTAGAGCTTTCTGATCTAATTCGTATTGAGATAAAGTCCCCCAGCTAGTGTATAATCTTCCAGAAACAGCTTCGACTATGCTTCCCTTAAATTTTTTATTTGTTTTTCTATTCTCTTTTATCGTGGATATATATTTTTTTACAAATTCTGTTCTTTCCTTATAAGCTTGTCTTGCCTCAGCAGTAATATTACCAGCGTATAATTGACTATGAACGAATACAGTTAGTATGAGAATAACAAAAATTCTCATTAAACATTTTTGAAAAATTTAATACTAAAACTAGATGATATATCTCTAAATTGTTCGTTATAACAAGAAGCAAAGATTTCAATACTATTTTTTTGAGGAGCATCAGTTAATACAAAATTTAATGAATTATCTTTAGGTTCTTTCTCGATTAAATCATAACTATTAAAATAATCTTTCCATAAAGAAATTTTTTCTTTACACTTATTTAAGTCGCCTTGTCTTTTATTATTAAATGCAATTATTGAATAAACTTGATTTTGAGAATTTGTGTAAAAGTAATAATTGTTAAAATGATTAGATAATTTATTTGGCTCTACTTTGTAACATTTTCCCTCAGCGAGATTGTTTTCGCACTCACCAATTATATTTAATTGATCCCTGTTAAGTTCAGCTAAAAAAAACTGGTTGAATATTTTCTCTAGCCTATTTTTAGGAAGCACAACTTCTGTATTTTTTGGTTTTAATAATTCAATAATATTTGAGACATCCAGACCCTCTTTTTCAGTAGGTTTTTCATCAAACATTTCCTCTGGCTTTTTCAGTTCTTCTCCAGGTAAATCTCCAGACTCGCCCGAATACAAAAAAGAAGATGAATAAAATAAAATTAAAAGTGTTTGAATTATTAGTTTCATTTAAATAAAAATATCATAAATTAATTTTTAACTATAATTCAATAGAAATCAATGAGTGAAGATCTCGAAAAAAACCTGAACGAAATTAATAGATTGCCTGGATTAAAAAAAGTAAAGGAAGAAGTTAAAAACTTATTGGCTTTTCTTCAAAATTCTAAGGATAGAAAAGAACAGGGTTTAGGTGATGCAATGCCACTTACCTACCACTTAATTTTTTCTGGCAATCCAGGAACGGGAAAAACTACAGTAGCTAGACTTTTGTCTAATATTTACAGGGATCTTGGCATTATTGCTGGAGGAAAACTTATAGAAGTAACCAGAGGTGATCTGGTTGTGGCGGAAAAAGGTAAAACTGCAGAAAGAGCAGCAGAAAAGTTTAATCAAGCAATTGACAACGTATTATTTATTGATGAAGCATACACTTTGATAAACAAAGATGACCCCAATGATAATGGTCAAGAAGCAATTGATGAATTACTGAAATTTATGGAAGATTATAGGGATAGATTAATAGTGATTGTAGCTGGATACGAAAAAAATATGAAAAAATTCATATCATCAAATGCGGGTCTTGCATCACGTTTTAAGAGAAATATAATTTTTGAAAATTACAATGATTTAGAATTATACCAGATCTTCTACAAACTCTGTCGAGATAATAAATATATGATTGCAAATGATGCAAGTACTTCAATTAAAAACGCGTGTAATAAAATTATAGAAATAACTGGTGACCGGTATTCTAATGCAAGGGATTTAAGAAGGTTTTTTGAAAATTGTATTCAAATTCAATCTGTAAGGTTGAATAAGAAAGAAAATAAAACAAAATTAGATCTAATGATGATAAAAAAAGAAGATATTGAAAATACTATCAATAATTTTTCTTAAGTTATAATTCTCGATTTATATCGATAAGTAATAAATCTTCTAATAATTTCATAAAATAGAATGATTAATGCTATGAAAGTTACAATTGGAATGTAACTTAAAATTTTAAGATATCTTGAATATAAAATCTCAATAGCAGATCTTTCGTCCATTTGAATATCGTGCAACCTATTTGCAATTAAATGTATTTTTGGATCTTTTAATTGAGAACATTTATCCAATATTTGATATAATTGTAATTTATCATAATAATTAATTAATCTTTTTAGATTTTTTTCTACTGCATAACAATTTGCAAACAAATTATTATAAACGTCATCTAAAGTTAGATCTCTTTTAGATGACTTTTTCATTTCATTTTTTAAGCTAATATAAATTTCCTCAACTTCCTCTTTTGTTGGATTTTCTTTTAAAACTATTTCAATTTTTCTCTCAAAATTTTTAATTTTTTCTTTAACATCTTTTTTAATATCATTGTTTAAAGTTTGATCTGGAAAAGTTGCAATAATTGTTTCATCCTTTCCTATTTCATTATCACTCGATACAACTTCATTATTCTGTTCTAAATCTTTATCAGATTTCATAGGAGGATCTTTCTTTAAAACCACTTTAGTTTGTTCCTCATTATCATTTTGATCCTGATCAGATTTTACTGGGATATCTTTTTTTGCAATCACGCTTGGTATTCTACCTTTTGCAAATTCACCAAAGAATTTTCTAAATGTAATTGAAAAAATATTAGAGCTGATGTCTTCTTTTGTATTTTCTAACAAAAATGCATTAGCCATTAGGCTTGTGTTATTTTCTTTATTAAGAAAATTATACCCTACCCCTAAAGAGTAATAGTCTTCTTTATCTCTTGGTAAATCATGGTTAAAAGTAGAGCCAGATGCAAATCTTGCCTTATTTTCTGTTCCATCAATAAAATAATCTCTAGACATAAATGCTGCTAATTCCAATTGGCTTAATTTATCATCTTTCTCTGAAAAGTTTTTTGATACTGAAATTCCAACCTCCGGTTTGATGATAAAAAGATCTTCATTATCAACTGACAATGCTAAATCACCACCTGTTTCTTTTGTATCTCCCTTAAAAATATAGCTATAATTTATTTTAGCAGATGGAGATATTTTATAACCATTAAAATCATACTTTGCTATATGCTGAGCTTCTAAATTTAAACCAACATCATAAAAGTCAGATTTATACTTATCATCTACTGAAGTTCCAAATACAGATACATTTCTATTGCTGTTAGTCTTAGATACAAAAGCGCTACCTAATAAATTAAATGCATAATCTTCATCATCTATTTGCTTAAACATTGAGGCATGCATTGAATAAATTTCAGCATCTCCATAACTATCATTATAGGTTGTATCAGTTTTTGAAATTCCAATTGAATAACCATCAAAATTTATATCGTCTTTTTTAAATTGTTCTCCAAATAATATTCCTGTCGTATCAGAATTATATCCAGTGTAACCTTCACCAATATTATCTCTTTTAGTGTTTGTTCCAAAAGTTCTCAAAAATGAAGCACTATCATCTGACTCGAACCTTTCAAAAAATGATTTATTTTTATTATTTTTTATAAAACCTAAAACTGATGCATCACTATAATCGTAGTATTCACTGTATCTTTTTTTGTCTCCATATAAACCTTGGTCTTGTAATGATGCTAAAGTGAGCTCATTAGTTGTTGAGGTAAAATTTGATACAAAAGTTGTATTTGAAAGAGAAGTTGTACTTGCTACAGCTCTATTAAAATAATTGTGATTAGTATTTGATTGAATAGATGATGTTGCAATAACAGTTCCTTTTAATTTATCTAATTCTGTATTTACTGAAGAAACTGTTGCGCTATCCAAAACATCTTTTACGTCTTTTAATGTTCCGCTAGTTGCATTGTCAAAAACTTTTGCAATGTCTTTTGATGATGAAACTGTTGTTGTGCAGTTTATGTTACATGTGCTAGCTGCTTCAGTAATTTGTAAAGAAACAGTTTTTGCCGAAGTATCATAGACAATATCCCATGTAGCATCATTAAGATTACTCTCGTTATTCATTGTCTCTGTTGAAAAAGTTCCATTAAATGTTCCACCGCCAGAAGCATCTACAATTGTATGTGTCACATCTGAGTAAGTGGTATCTTCAGGGTATAAAGAAATAGTTCCAGCAAGTTCAGTATTTCCATTAATTACAATCTTGTCTGCTGTTGTTGAATTAAATTCTATGTTTGTAGTATCGTCTGCAGATAGCGTTAAGTTACCAGTTATAGTAAGAGTACCTATGCTATTTCCAGGTGCTAAAGTACCTGCGGTAGATGAAAATGTAACATTACGCCCTATAACACCACCTCCACTTAATGTACCTCCCTCTACACTAATATCTCTTGGAATAATGGTATTTGATCCATCACTTGCTGTTCCTACATATAGAGTGCCTGCGGTTAATGTTGTATCTCCGGTGAAAGTATTTGTTCCTGTTAAAGTTAAATCACCTGAACCAGATTTATTTAAATCTCCTGAACCAGATAATGTTCCGGATAAAGTTTGATTATTTGAAGAACTAAAAGTTAGTGTGCCAGAATTTGATATGTTACCAGCGTACGATCCACTGTTTAATTGTCCGCTTATATCAATTGTACCAGCTGAAATAGTTGTATTTCCTGAATAAGTATTTGTTCCACTTAAAGTAAGAGTTCCAGAACCAGCTTTTGTTAATCCACCAGATCCTGATATTACACCAGAAACAGTTTTATTGTTTGTGTCACCAGCAGTTAGAACTTGTGAACTTGCTATTTCAATATTTCCAGCTCCCTCAATTGAAGCTACAGTGTCACTTGCATCAACATCATATACTGCACCAGAAGCAACGGAAATAGCGGTACTATCTGATAAAGTCCCTGAAACAGTTAAAGTTCCTGAATTAATATTTGTATTACCTGTATAAGTATTTGTTCCACTTAAAGTATAAGTGCTTGATCCAGCTTTAGTAAAACCACCTGAACCGCTTATCACACCTGATAAAGTTTTATCATTACTATCTCCAGCCGTAAGTGTTTGAGAACTCGCGATTTCAATGTTTCCAGCACCACTTACAGATGCAATAGTATCACTCGCATCTACGTCATAAACCGCACCAGAAGCAATAGAAACAGCGGTACTATCTGATAAAGTTCCTGAAACAGTTAAAGTTCCAGCATTTATAGTTGTTGGGCCAGAAAATGTGTTATTGCCACTTAAAGTTTGAGTTCCTGAGCCAGCTTTAGTCAATCCACCAGAGCCTGATATTACACCAGATAAAGTTTTATTATTTCCATCACCAAAAGTTAAAGTTTGTGAGCTAGCAATTTCAATGTTACCCGCACCATTAATCGAAGCTACCGTATCACTTGCATCTACGTCATATACAGCACCAGAAGCAACAGAAACAGCAGTACTATCTGACAATGATCCTGTAACAGTTAGAGTTCCAGCACTAATTGTCGTAGCGCCTGTATATGTATTTGCTCCACTTAAAGTTAAGGTACCATCACCAGTTTTTGTCAAAGTACCGTTGTTACTAATTACACCACCATAAGTTAATGTAGTTGATGCATCAGTATTAATTGTTCCTCCACTACCAGTAACAATTATTCCTTTATTTGAACCTATTGAAAAAGAGTTTGTAGTTTGAAGTGTTCCATTATTTAAAACTATGTTGTTATTTGTTACAGTTCCAGGTGTTGCTCCTAAACTAGATGAGTTTGAAGCAACTACAGTTCCGCCTTCAATTGTTGTTTGACCGCTATAAGTATTTGTTCCTGTAAGTGTAAGTGTTCCTGAACCAGTTTTAGCTAAAATCCCCGTACCTGAAATTGTTCCAGCTAGAGTTTGGTTGGATGATGAATTGATTTTCAATTGATCAGAGTTAGAAATTGCTCCATCATAATTCCCACTTTCTAATTGTCCTTGTATATCAAGAATACCAGCTGAAATTGTAGTATTTCCTGTATAAGTATTTGTTCCACTTAATGTAAGAGTTCCAGATCCTGCTTTAGTTAAATTTCCTCCTCCTGAAATAACACCTGATAAAGTTTTATTATTTCCGTCTCCAGCTGTTAATGTTTGCCCAGATGCTATATCAATGTTACCTGCTCCTTCGATTGACGCAACTGTATCAGTTGAATCCACATCATAAGTTGCACCTGATGCTACACTAACTGCAGTATTATCAGACAAAGCTCCTGTTACTTTAAAAGTCCCAGAATTAATGGTTGTTGCTCCAGTATATGTGTTATTTCCACTTAATGTTCTTGTACCATCTCCTGATTTAGTAAGACCACCAGAGCCTTGGATTATGCCGCTGAATGAGGAGGTTAAAGAAGAATTAGTAGTTAATGTTGTAGAACTAGCTATATCAACAGTTCCTGCACCACTAAAATAACTAATTGTATCACTTGAGTTTACATCGTAAGTTGCACCGCTATCTACTTGAACGTAACTACTATCACTTAACGAGCCTGAGACAGTTAAAGTTCCACCTTTTACAGTTGAAGAAGAGTGTGAATTTGTACCACTTAAAACTAAAACTCCATTTCCTGATTTACTTAGAGCTCCACTACTTATATTTCCTGAAATAGTCGAAGTTACACCAGTAGCAGTATTAAATGTTTGATTTTGTGAACCTAAATTTAAACTTCCTGAAATTGTATTATTACTTTCAGAGGTTATGGTCCATTTATCATTTATGATTGAAACTGGGCCTGATAAAGTTAATGTTCCATTGTTTGTCGAGTTACCTAAAGTAGTATTTGCTCTAATTACAATGTTATCACTTACTTCTCTTGCAGATGTATTATTAGAGCTTAATGTCCCACCATCTATATAAATAATGTTTCCACCAAAAGCATTATCACTACCTACTTCAATTGTACCTGCAGATAAAACCCAGTCTGCACTATGACCGCTATTATCTCCATTAAGCTCTATTGCACCTGCACCTGCTTTTGTAAGGTCAACTCCTCCACTCAGAGAACCATTAATTGTAAATGTAAATCCATTTAAGACATTGTAAGTTCTTTCCCCAACACCAAAAGTATCCGTGTCAAGATCACTATTAACTGTATCATTTTTAGAAATAGTAACTATGTCAGCAAGAGATTGTTTAATAAGAAAAAATATAATTAAGAAAAAAAATAAAAAAAATTTTTTTGCAAATTGAATATTTTTATTAAATTCCAGCAACATATAATTTTTGTAATGTATTGATCCTTTTGAGTTATTTGGATACAACCAATGATATATAATATTAGTTATATATACAATTTGATTAAATATAAAAAAATTCTATAAATGCGATTATGAGTAATCAAGAGTTCTTAAACCCTAAGTTTTTAAAGTATTTTATAACTGTTGCAGATACTGGAAGTATTTTATCTGCAAGTTCGAGTTTAAATGTTGCTCAACCTTCAATTACTAGATCCGTACAAATTATTGAAAATAGTTTGGGAAAAAAATTATTTATCAGAACTAAAAAAGGAGTCACTCTAACTAAAGAAGGTGAAATTTTTTACATGAATGCAAAATCAATTTTAGCGTTCAATGATAAAGTTATAGAAAATATAAAATCTATAGAATTTGATGATAAAAGTATAAATAATGATCAAATTACTTTTGGTATTCCAAGTACCCTTACCTATTCCCATAAACAAAATATACTTTGGTTGATTAAAAAAAATAATCCTAAAGTAAGAATAAAAGTTATTGAGAGTGATAGTTTTGAAATGATTAATCTAGTTGAAAAAAATAAAATTGATTTTGCGATAAGTTGTATCAAATTTTCAAATGACAATATTGATAAAGTCAATTTATATGAAGATCCGTTTTGTGTTGCTTATTATAAGGGACACCAATTTCAAGATATTAAAGAAGTAAGTATAGATATGGTTCGAAAAGAAAAAAATTATATCTTTAGAAATACTTGCGAATTTTTTTACTATGATTATTTAAAAAATAAAGGTTCCTTTCCAAACTTTAAAGAAATCCAAAAAAATATAAAAAAAAGAAAACAAGAAAATAGTGATAGAGATATTGTTTTTACTGATAGCGATACAACAGCAGCCTCATGTATTAAAAGTGGTTTGGGAGTTGCGATAATTCCTGAAAGTGTAGCAATTGATCATAAACTTTTATTTACCAGAATTAATAAACCTCAAATGAATAGGGATATTTTATTGATTCAAAATAAAAATAATAAGAAAAATATTAATACAACCAATGAAGCTTTAAAGAATGCTTTATGGTTATAACGACTGGAGATTAAAATATGAGATTATTACTAACTTTTATATTTATATTTGTATTTAATTTAAATTTTACTCATGCAGAACAAAGTGAAGAAAAAGTACCAACTGTTACTACAAAACAATTTAGAGATTGGACATTAAGATGTGTTAATGAAAATAAAGAACAAAAATGTGAAATTGTACAATTTTTACAAGTTAAAAATTTAAATCTACAATTTACGGTAGTGTATTCAGAATTTTTAAATAATAAAAATGAGTTAAAAGAATTAATTAATATAATTACTCCACTAGGTGTCAATGTTCAAAGACCTGCTTCGATCAAATTTCATAAAGGGACTGCTGTTAATTTACCTTTTATAAAATGTGAAGTTGTTGGATGTATAATATCAATTTCAAATGATACTACCGATCCTGCGATAGAGAGTCTTTTTAAACAAATTAAAGAAGCAATGAAAAAATCAATCTACTTTGAAATTTTAGTTGATGGATTTAGAGAAAAGCCATTTTTAATTAAATCTTCATTACAAGGTTTTGAAGATGCACTTACTGAATTTGAAAAACAAAAAAATTAAAAATTTGTGAAAAATTTAAAAAAATACCTTGGGCTTATTTTTCTAGCGCTGTTAGTGCTAATTAAAATCCAGGACAGTAATTTTGTTAAACGAATAGAGAATATCTCATATGATATTTACCAGTCTATTTTTGAGGAAAATAGCGATTTTAATGATGTTTTAATCGTTGATATTGACGAGAAAAGTATAGGTGAAGTAGGCCAATTTCCCTGGAGAAGAGACGTTTTTGCCAACCTTGTTGACAAATTAGAGAATTTGGAAGCATCAGTAATTTCTTTCGATATTTTTTTTAGTGAAGAAGACAAACAAAATCCTAGCAAAATATTAGGAGAACTTAATATTTCTAATGAAGGAGTATTAGACTCTGACCAATCCCTAATTACTGCAATTCAAAATTCAAATGTAATACTGCCAGTTTTAGGAGACATTTCTGTTTTTGATAAAATGAATAATTCTAAACCAAAAACAAACTTTATATCAAGAGGAGGTGATGCAGAAAACTACTTATATAATTTTAAAAATAAAATCACTTCACTTGAAGTTATAAATAATGCAGCAAAAGGTATAGGTAACATTTCATATCTTGATAATCAGGATGGTGTCTTGCGGTCATTACCAATTTTACTTAAAATCGATGGAGATATCTGGCCATCACTAAGTTTAGAAACATTAAGATTGTTGCATAAAAATAAAAGTATTTTAATTCAATCATCAGAAAGTGGAATAAAAACAATTAGAACTAAGAACTATAGTTTGAATACAGATCCAAACGCTATAGTGCATATCAACTATAAAAAATTTGGTAAAGATAAATACATTTCAGCTGTCGATATTTTAAATGACAAAATTAGTAAAAATATAATTAAAGATAAAATAATTTTAATTGGAAGCTCAGCACAAGGTTTATTTGATTTTGTTAAAATACCTAGTGGAAAAGTTATCCCTGGAGTTGAAACACATGCTCATGCAATTGAAAATATTATAAATAATGACTTTATAATTAAAAACTTAAAAACAGATATTATTGAAATAATTATATTATTAATTTCTTTGATCTTAGTATTAATAATTCCAAAAAAAGTTAATCCAAAACTAAGTATAGTTTTTTTTGTAGGCTTATGTGTATTTCTAATAACTTCTAGCTTAGTCTTTTACCAATTTAATTATTTTATAGATATATTTTATACTACTTTAGGCTCTGCATTTCTATTTTTAGTTACTCTGTATTTTAGATATCTCCAGGAAAATGAAATAGCTATTGAAAATGAAAAAAAACAAATAGTTTTAAAAAAAGAACGAGAAATCGCTGGTGAGGTACAAAAAAAATTATTTCCGAAAGAATTTGAACAAAAAAATATTCTTTACGCAAAGAATGTTCCAGCTCGAGATGTTTCTGGTGATTACTATGATTATATAAAAATATCTAAGAATGAATTTTATTTCACATTAGCAGATGTTTCTGGCAAAGGAGTTAAGGCTGGGATACTGATGGCAAATGCTGCAGCTGTTTTTAGATCGATGGCAAAACTTAATAAAGAGGTATCTACAATTGCAAGATACATTAATAATCAAGTTGCAGACTCATCTTATCAAGGAATGTTTATAACTGCAGTTGTAGGAAAATATAATATTAAAGAAAAAAAAATAGAATACATCAATCTTGGGCATGAACCAATTATGGTTTATGACGAAAATTTTAATTTTGAATATTACAAATCTACACTACCTCCACTTGGAATTATGGCTATGGACAATGACGATTTTTTTCAGACAAATGAAATAAGCTTAGAAAATAAAAATTTAGTTATTTATACTGATGGTGTTACAGAGGGATATTTAGAGAATAATCAAGAATTAGAGGCAAAAGGTGTAGAAAAGGAGATTATTAATAACAAATTTAAGTCGCCTGTATCAATTATTGAGCATTTAAGCGATATTTTAACCAAAAGAAAAGAACCATTAAGAGACGACATTACCTGTCTGATCATCTCTGGATTTTAAGAATTGTTATGAGAATACTGATCTTTCTTTTTTTTATATTTATTTCAATCACTAAGGCTCATGCAAATTTAGTTTTAAGTGAAGTTTTAAATAAACCAGAAGATCTTGAACAAGCATTTTTATTTGTTGATCAAGAAAAAGATAACAAAGTTAATGAGGCAATTTATGCGCTCGAAGTTTTAAAAAAAGTTTATCCAGAAAATTTAGAGATCAAAATAAAACTATTTTATCTTTATGAAAAAACTCAAAATGAGACAGAGTTAAAAAAAATATTAAATGAGTTAAAGGAATTTGAAAACGTTCCAAGTTATATTGCAAATAAAATAAATGAAATAATTGTTTCAGAAAACAAATCTGAGAAAGAAAATTTACAAATATCAAATGATAGTTCCAAAGGAATAAAATATTCTGAAATTCTTAATAATCCAACAGACCTTGAATTAAATTTAAGATTTGCAAAAGAACAGGAAAGTTTAGGAAATTATAAAACTGTTATTGCAACTTTGGAAAGACTATCAGATCTATACTCTGAAAATTTAGATTTAAAATTATATTTATTGTCAATATCGTTAAAAATAGATTCTAAAGAAAGAACAAAAGCAATTATTGATGAGATAAAACAAAGTGAAAAATTAACAGCTGACATCAGAGAGCAACTTAACTCATTAACCCAAACTTTAGAAAATCAGAAAAAACCAAGAGATGAAAACGACTGGATTAGATATGTAGATTTTGGTGTTAATCTTGCAGAAGAAAACAATGTTAATACTGTTTCAAATTCAAAAACATTATATATCAGCGATAGTTTAAGTAATTACGCTGCTGATACTATTTACGATGATTCTTATAGTGACATCTTTATAAGAACAGGTGCTTTTAAAAAACTATCTGATACTTCAAATTTAAGTTTAAGTTTAGGTAAAAACGTAACTAGACAAAATAGAGACAAGAATAAAGAAAATGATCTAGACTCTTTGTTTGTTAATTATAACAAACAATTTAATAAAAATTATACTTCAGCTTTCTTTTCAATGAACAACAATAATTTTGTTAATGATGCTGAAAATATAATTTACAATGTTACTCTTGAAAATAGATACATAACTAAACCAAACCAAAATCTTTTGGTATCTTCAAATATGGGTATTACAGATTATAGAACAGATACTACTTTTAGTTCTGCAGATAATAAAAATAATACTTATTATGGAATTGCAACAGGTTACGAGTATTTTTTTAGTAATACTAACAATATAAAATTTAAACTAGGTATAAATCAGTATAACGCTAAGCTAGACTCTTATGGATATGAAAATAACTTTTATACTATTTCAAATTCAGGAAAAATTGGATTTTTAAATTATACAATTTCTCATTCAAATAACTCAAATAAATATGATAAATCTGACACTTTCGTAAAAAGCGATACGGTCAGAGATGATGAGATTGTAACAAATAGTGTTACACTTTCTGGAAATTTAGAAGATCTAATAAAGAATAAGTATATAAAGAATGTTTTTTACAATCTTTCTTATTCTGATATAGAGTCGAGCTCAAATATCCTTAATTACGACTATGATAAGGAAATAATTAAATTTGGATTAACAAAAAGGATGATGTTTTGAAGAAAATATTGGCTCTAATTTTAACCCTATTTTTTATCAGCCATTCAGTTGCTGATGAGAAAATTGTAGGTGCAATTACATTATCGATTGGAAAAATTACCAATCAAAAAGGAGAAATATTAAAAGCTGGAGATAAAATTTTCTTTGGAGATGAAATTATTTCTGATGGAAAATCTAAATCTCAAATAATCTTTTTAGACGAGACGGTTCTTACAATCGGAGAAAAAACATCAATAACAATAGATGAATTTGTTTTTGATCCAAGTACATTAGATGGTAGCTTCTTAGCTACACTTAATGAAGGTAGTGTAAAAGTTTTAAGTGGATTAATTAATCAGAAGAACCCTGAAAAATTAGAAGTTAAGACTGCGGCTGGAACAATAGGTTCAAGAGGTACAGAGTTTCAAACAATTATAGATGAAGAAGATAATGCACAAGTATTGCTGATTGGTCCTGGGGAAGACAATACCTTAGGATTAAGG
This sequence comes from Candidatus Pelagibacter sp. HIMB123, assembly GCF_052048195.1. Lineage (NCBI taxonomy): Bacteria > Pseudomonadati > Pseudomonadota > Alphaproteobacteria > Candidatus Pelagibacterales > Candidatus Pelagibacteraceae > Candidatus Pelagibacter > Candidatus Pelagibacter sp. HIMB123. The sequence continues at coordinate 21,493 of NZ_JBNAIL010000012.1, forward strand.
CCGGGTGCGGTAGAAGTTGCAAATGAACTTGGGAGTGTATTATTAGATACACCTTTTTCATTCACACAATTATCTTTAAATCAAATTCCAACACCTCCAGTTGAAATTACACAAGAACAATTACAACAATTCCAAAATTTTTTAGATGTTAAAGCAAACCTTGATGTTCAAGAAGTAGAGAGTGCAATTAAAGAAGGTTTATTTGATGATCAACAAATAAGTGGAAATGAAATAATAGGTGAAATAGTAACCACAGCCTTAAATTTAAGCGATGGTGGATTAACTTTTGACCAGATTGCAGAAGTACTTGGTGTTGATGTCGTCGATATTATTGGTGAAGAAGGTCAAGCTGAATTTGAAAACGAGTCAGCAGAAAACCAAATTGCGATGGCAAATGCTGAAGGTGGAGACGGTCTAGCATATATTTTACGTTATGGTGGTACCAATTTAGGAGAAACAAATTATGGAGATTTCCAAGGTATAACTTCGGGAACCTACACTTATACAGGTAATAATATTAATATGGCAGCAACTAAAGGAACTGGTTCTGGGACTTTTAGTGGTGTAACAACAGTTAACTTTGCATCTCAAACAATTAATAACACTTATTCAGGAACATTATCTTTAAATGGTAATCCAGATGTAGATTTTAGTTATTCTTTTACAACTGATTACTCAAGTGGATCTGCATCTACTTCAATGTGGGGAACTAATAATGGAATTTTTAGTATAAATAATTCAAACGGTACAACTGCGACAACTACTAAATCAGGTGAAGAGGGATTTATTCCAACTAACTTTGCTACTAATGCTTCAAGTTATTATGCTGATGCTGCAACGGATTTCTTTAACGTTCAAATGAATGGTTCTCCAAATCCATCAACTGGTTCTGTAGCAACAATTGCTTTAAATGTTTCTGATTATAATACAAATGGAACTGATACAGAAAATACTATAGATGGCCAAAGAACTGGTATTATGCCATCAAGAGATTAAAATTATCTATTATTCCAAGATATAGGTGTAACAGTAACAGCGTTTCTGCTTCCTATAGCTTTTACAATTCCAATTTCTTGATTCAATGAAGTATCTCCATACACTAGCTTAATTTTAATTTTTCTATTTCCTGGAGTAAAGTCGCTAGTATCAGTACTTTGATAGTAAACTTTCTGAAGCTCGTCTCGCCATTGTTGAATGGTTGCAACCTCACCAGAAGGTGACGTAATTTTTAATGGTGAATTACTAGAAGCTACAAAATCAGCTGTTTTAGACCACCCTGTAGATAATGCTAAATCACCAGTGGTATCAACTTTAACAGAGTCCTCGTCGCTTATAAAAATACTATTATCACTTCCATCATTGTAAAAAGAAATTTCAGCTCTTTCAGGACCTAATAGTACATTAATGTCATTATCATCTTCTTCAATATCTGCACCAGTAAAATCTCCTACACTTCCTCCATATCTAATGACGAACCCTTCAACATCAGAGCTAGCCATACCACCTCTAGTCATAATTCCAGTTGTAGATGCAGAACTAGTTTGTTGGAAAACAAGATAATCATTTGTATTAGCAGCTGGATGAGAGCTAATCCAGTTTGCAGCAGTAAAAGGTCCTACTCTAACACTAGCCTGACTAGACCTCGTAGAAGTTACACCGCAACTTGCTTCATTTTCTAAATTATCTCTAATGTCGTCTGCGTCATCCAAATCAATATCTAATCTTAATCTCCAAAACTCTTTGTCCTTCCAAGGTCCAGATGAATATCTCCAAAATCCAGATCTAAAAATTCCACCCTGACATTCATCTGTTCCATTGACCCAAACTTGTTTATCATCAGTTACACCAAGCTCTTCAATTGCATCTAGATCCGCGGATGTTGTAACATTAGCTAAATAACCTTGAATACCACAAAGGTTTTGGTAACTCGCTTGAAAATTTGCTTGATTGTAACTTAACTCAGTATCTTTTAACTGATAATAATGTTCAGCGTTACTTGGCTTTTGAATATCTCCTAACAATACTTCTATTTCTCTTGTTCCATCAGCAGATGCATTGTGTTCAAAATACATAGATTTAATTAAATCAACATAATTTTTACAAGTTGCATCTCCAGATAAAGTAACCTCGCTAGTTTCATTTCCTGTAGCAGTTAAATTAACTGCATTAAGTTCCTCTGAGCCTACTACAAGTTTGTCGCCAGTTTCAGCTCCTGATTTTATTTTCACAATGGCTTTTGTTACTCTCCTATCAAAAAGTTTAATTACTCTTTTTGTAGCTATTCTAATATTAGGATCTTCATCATTTTCCATACCCCCGTATTCTAAAACTAACCCTCTTATTGAATAATTAAAGTTATTTGAATAACTTGCGCTCCAATTGTGTAAATCATTCCATGTGAGCTCATCATCGTCATCGAAATGAGTTCCTAATAAATGAATACCATGTTCTGTTTGTGCAACATTATTAGGTTCTCCAGTTCCATTCCAATTTCTAAATGGCATACCATCAACAAACACTTCACCAATTTGTTGACCTTGAGGATCATTAGAACCAGCCGTAACACCTCTTTCCCAGGTTCCATTGTTAGCAGAAGGTGTTCCAGAAGCTGTTCGTGTTGGAGCAAAAGCCAAACCTCTTCCATTCCATAACATACCTTCAGGGCCAGTCATCCATCTCCATACAGGGCATTCTGTGCTCGTTACCGTATCATCAACGTTTGTAAACGAATCTGTAAAATATCTTTTTGTATTATTGCCTGTAATTGCTGCATTTGAAGACAAAGCTATTTTAGGATCTTTATAAAACAATGTTAAACCAGACTGAGATTGGGGGTTTGCGTTTGATGCAGTTAGTGATGAAGATCCTTTTCTGTAATATTCATTCTGATACCCTTCCAGTAACCACATTTGAGCTGAACTTGCTGTATAATTAGACCAAGAAGTAGAATTTATATTATTTCTAGTATCTAAATCGACAAGTCTGAAACTTGTATTGGAAACGACCCTAACTCTATAAAATCCAGTTGCTAGTTGTGTCATACCATCAACATTCATCTGATTTGCAGTGCTAATATCTGCAATCTTAATGATATCATCACTGGTAAGCCCATGTGCCGAACTTGTTGTAATTAATGCCGGATTAGCTTTTGATATTGATGTAATTGTTCTCGCTGTTGTTGTTTGATATTTTTCAACTATATTTCTAACATATCTCGTACTAGCACCATAAGTTTGGCCATTTCTATAAAATGGTATATTTTCAAAATCTCGTAAAGCTTGAAAATCAGCTGTTGCTTGGGCTCTATTAGATCTTTGTCGGAAACCACCACATTTATTTAAATTAGCTACAGTATTTGCGTTATCCGACATAGCTAATCCACCCATCCATCCATTACCAACTGCTTTAGTTGTAATGATATCATTTTCAGACTCACTTGTTATAGTTGCGAGGTATCCACTTTTTCCAAAATAATCTAATTGTCTAGATAAAGAGAACGCTTCATTCATTCTTCTATTTTTATTATTGTATAGGTTTTGACTTGAATTAGCAGTTCCATCTGGTCTAGCAGGAAACTCATAAAATTCGTAGAAGTGATTGTATCCATCTCTATGCTCTTCAACATGAAGAGGACCTAAAGAAAATAAAATTGTTCTTTCTCCAAGTGAGGCTGTAGTAGTTTCAGCATCTTCACCTTCTGTGCCGTCTGAACCATCTGTTCCTTCATAAGCATAAGGGTTTGCTCCTTCTTCTGCATCTACTTCTTTTGAATTGTAATATTTTATAGACTCAAATGCTTGTGTCCAAACATCTACATCTGCACAAGGCGCATCAGACTCATCACCTTCATACATAGTCCAATTATGTGGATTATAAATTGTAGGAGTTTGAGTTAAATCTAAAGAAGAACCACCAGTTATCGTACCACCTGAAGTATTTTTCCAAACTCTATTATTAAACCAAACAAAATCATCAGCTGAATAAGTTGATGTTGAACTCCAATCATTTGGTTTACCAGAATGAACCATAGTAAGGACTCCTGTGTAGGCATTCCAACCTGGATAATCATCAGTCGTGTCATGATCTACAGAAGATGAAGATGTGTCACCTGTTATTGCTGAAGGATAATCTTCAGCACCAGTATCAAGTTTTAAATAATCTTCTATAACATCTGGGTTGGTATCTGCATCAAGATCTAATAAATCTCCATCACTGTTTCCATCTACTGGAGCTACATATGTGTCTGCCTCTATAGTGGCTCTTGCGACACAAAAATTATAGCCACTAATATCTATTTCATCTGCATCGTCAGTGTCACCATCTTGGTTAATATCATGCTCTAAGCTAAAATGATCAAAACCTCCATATTCAACAACATAACCAGTAATACAATCTAGTCCTCCAGAACTACAATTTGGAATTCTTCTTAAATCATTCCAACCCCCGTTAGTTCTACCGCTTCTATTTATTTCCATATCAGCATATGGCTCTGCTGAATTATTGGGTTCACCACTTTGCCAGTTTGTATAGGAAACACTCATTCCCATTAAAGGTCCTGACTCTGATTGCATATTGGCTGCATTCGAGGTTGGATTTCTCCAATCTGAGTTTGATAGCCAGATATAGTGTTGATCACTAGATTGATCTAATCTTGTTCCATAGTAATTTTCTCTGGTTTCTCCAGCAGCAACATGAAAAGGGGTAACTCCAGTACAGCCAGACTGCGTACTGCTATTGCACATTACAGCATCTTTAATAAATTCATTTTCTTCAGCACTTTCTATAGAAACTAAATATCCTCGCATACCTCCACAAGTAGATTGCTCAGCTCTTCTTTTTGCTTCCCACCAGTCAATCGAGTCACCATTGTAACCAAGATCAGAAGTTACATTTGGTGCAGTTGAAAAATATTTATAATAATGGCCATAACTATTATCACCTGAATTTGATGTAAATTGTACACCGTCACAATCACTACCCAAAACCTCAGACCAATCATCTTCAATAAAATCGTCACCAGCTGATTTTCCATCATCTTTTTCTAGGAAATACAACTTATCCTCAAATTCTGCACAGTCTCCTTCGGAGTATGATGAGGCGGCACTGAAATCTGTAAATGAATTAGAGTTACTACATTGCTCCATAGACCTTTTAAAAACATAAAAGTTTGTATTGGTATTATCTTTGGTTTGAATTTTAATATCTCCAGTTACTCCTTCTTGAGCAATATAGTTATTCAAAGGTGTTATTAATGGAGTACCTTCTTGACCAGTTAGATCGTTTAAGTCTTCCTCTGTGAGTGTAATTTTACCATCTCCTACATCTCCTTTTTGAACTGGGGCTGAAACAATTAATTCAAGAGGAACGATTTGTTCTTGAGGTCCTTTTCCACATGATAAAATTTTGTAGTAAACAACATCTTCTCCAGGTGGAACATTGATCGACGGTGCATCGTCTGTTGTTGAAGTAACTGGATATTTAACAATTTCTGTTTTCCATAAAGTTCCTTTATTTCCAATACCATAAATCGTTGCATCATTTTTTCTATCAGCTGCTCTTGAGGTATTAAAATCTTTAGCAGTATTACCTGATCCTTCATTAAACTTATAATATGAAACTAATCCTGGTTCAGATCCTGTTAATCTTCTTCTATTATTGTTTGCAATGTCAGTGCCTGATCTTGATACATTCCATATTCTCATTTCAGCAATATTACCAAGCCAAGGAACACTTTGAATTATTGGATCTCCAGTCAAATAACTACTAGGATTAAAGCCAGCCAAACCTTCTCCGATTGCTAACGGCCAAAAATCTCCTTCAGGTAATGTCTCAGGAGGATTAGTATAACCAGATTTAGGTCTAGCTCCTATATCTGCATTATATGTTCCACTTAAAGTTCCATTTTGGTAAATTCTTACATTACCGGTATCAGTACTCCCCGGTGTACCTCCATCCCATACCCATGCAATGTGAACCCACTCATCCTTAACAGGAGATCCAATATCTCCTTGGTCATCCAAAACAACTTCTCCAAGTCTTGGAGACCACTCATCATTTTTAACTTTAAATACTAAATCCCAAGTTCTACCCCATTCAAAAGCATGCATGTCATAAGTAGATCCTGGCTGTTTATTTTGTATCCACATTTCAATTGTAAATTGATCGTTTGGAAAATCTTTAAAGTTTTCAACAAGCGCAAAAGATCTGTCTGTGTAAGTAGTATCTTTTTCAGTATTATTTTTTGAGCCTTCTGCTGAGAAATAAATAGATCGAACTACATCTGCATGCCTTTGAACAAAAACCTCATAAGACATGTCCTCAAATTTTGGATCATCTGTTCCAAGATTTGCATTTATTCTTTTTGCATAATAAACATCTTCACTAGAATTGGTAAAACCATGCCTATTAAGACATTTATTATCTGAGTCAGCGACATTAAGGGTATTCTGAATATCAACTAGAGTAAAACTATTTGAATTTAGCTGATCAGTGATCCATTTCTGACCTTCTTGTAATCCCGTTTCCGCAGCAAGATTTACTTGTTGCATAACTGAATTTCTTGAAACACTTTTTAAATCATTGTCATAATAAAAAAACATAGCTCCCGTCATAATTGACAATGCTGAGACGACAGCAATCACAAATACAAGGACAAAACCTTTTTCGTTTTTTCGTTTTTTCATTATGAATCGCTCCAAAGTTGCTGTCTATCAATGTAACTATGAGTTTCCTTACATCTATTTGACAACATTCCAATAACAACATCCTCTCCATCAACTGTTACTGTTTTTTCAGCTATTTTTACAGATGGTTGTACTGACCTTTCGGGATATTCAAATGTAATTACAGCCTCATCCAAGCTAGTAGTTAGTGGGACTGTCTGTCTCCTAAATACTTTCTCTCCTTCTTTTCCTTGAATATAACCCTCAATGGTCATTGCTGCTTTTGTTTTATAAACAGTGATATTTTCCATTGCTGTTTCTGAGCAATCAACTCTATCTACATATACTTTTTCTGTAGTAGTTAATTGGTTTCCTCTTAAATCTGTAGCAACAATTCTTATCGAGAAATATTTTTTATTTGAAGGTAAATTAGACCATCTAATGTCACTATCATCATTTAAAACTAAATAAAATTTATCATCTTTTTGGTCAATTCTAAATCTAGTTCCGTGATCTACATCTTTATCTGAATCATCATTTGGAACCTCACCAAGATTAAATCTTACAAAATCATGTGTATCAGGTTCTTGAGTGCTAGTAGCATAAATCTCACCTACTATTAGATCTTTGTTATCATCCTCAGCAATATCAAAGTTATTATTATCTGTGATGGCTGTACCATCTGCTTCCTTAAACGAAACTCCTGTTGGTGTAGTGTTTCCAATATTAAAACCAATATAAACTTTTTTTATGTCTGAAATTCTATTATTAGAGGTATCTTCTGATTGAACTGCATAATAAAAAGAGTCTTCTTTTGGAGTACCATCATTAAAACCATCTGCATAAGCTTGATATCTGAAAGAACCATCGGCAAAAACATAAATAGTATTTCCTGCGGTAGTTGTTACTGTTGCCCTGGCACCACTATAAGAATCTTTATCTTGAGTATCATACATTTCTCCTATATTTGGAAGTTCTGTATTATTAGCCCAAACTGCTGAGGTTGCTCTCCACTCTCCACTCAATCTGCAATTCATAGATCTACTAGAACCATCTACACTTTGAGTTTTAATTGAACCTGTTTCATTTGTTCCTCTACCACCGATTTGTGCACAGTTAGCTGATGAATTTGACTGCACCAAAACTTCTATGTGTTCTCCAAATGGATCATAAGATTTACTTAGCAAACCATATATTCTGTTTACTGTAAAATAGTCTTCGTCCATGTAATAATATAAATTTTGTGCTTTAGGCATTGGTTTATTGCCATCAGTTTTGTCAGGAATAAACCTTGGTAGTCTTGCAATTTGAATATTAGAATACCTATTGTCAGGTTGTGAAAAAGAAACTATTGCAACTGAACCTTTTTGAAATCTTTTAAACCCTTCTGTTTTTAATTCTTCGGTATCATCATCTCCGCTTGGTAGAGTAATAGCAGTTGGTGTTGTATCTTCATTATAAGGCCAAGCAGATAGTGTGTGATCAAATAAGTCTCCATCGCTATCAAATCTATAATCAAATGCTGTGAACCTTTGACTGTTACTATTAGCAACATGTGGTTTGTTATCTATATTGGCTCTAAATTTATTTGGGTGGTATGTAAGCGTGACAGTATTTTTAACACCAGTATTTTTTCCGTGTCCACATCCCCATTTATGAGTTGCACCAGGATTATAACTAATTCTTGAAAATGAACTTCCTCTATTATTACAGTTCCTAGAACCAGTATTTGTTGGTCTAGTGCTATCAGTTCTCATAAAAAGTCTATTGTATCCATTCTCATTGAAATCAGACATTTTTGATGAATTGGGAGTAGACCATCCAGTTAACCTATTCATATCAGCATGTGATAGATAGGATCCTTCATTATAACCACAATTTCTAGTGTGATCGAACTCATAACCTTTGAAATGATGTAGATGGATAGCAGATCTATTACCTTGTGCCCCCCACCAAGACCATAAATACATATCATAAACAAGATCTGCTGGCTCACCCCACCATTCATTTTTTTCAGAAGCAGATAAACCGTCCCATTCTGTTTTATCACTACTTCTTAATGAGTTTCTTAATTTAGACGCACTAAATCCAGATGTGCCATTTAAACTTTCATAATCAATTCCAGCACAAGCTCTAATTCTACCATCTGGCCAAGTTTTTTGAACTACGCTAGGTCTTTGATATCCAGCTGCAAATCCTAACATGTCGTCATCCATCCATGCACTCATATCATGGTTACAATCTGGATAACCGCCGGAACAAATCATTCCTTTTAAAACAAAAGAGTCATATTCCTCAGTAGAAGCTAAAAAAGAAGGAGATGCTAAATTTTGCTGTATATAAAATGATCTTCCATCATCTGTTAAATCGTAATTAGGACCTCCATTATAACTTGATGTTCCTTTTCTCTCATAATTTGCATCTCCATAAGTAAAACCTTTTGCTTCCCAAGTATGCAAATTTACATCAGAAAATTGAGGTGCATCATACTTCATTACTCTCACCTTATAATCTTTGTACGCCTCATTTTGATCTTCCCAAGGTTGACTGTCACAACTTGTGTCTAAATCTGCTTTTAATCTAATCGTAAAATCTTGATAACCGTCAGAGTTAAAAGTGTAATTCGTATCTAAGTTATCTAAAGTACCCTCAAGGGTTAATGATCCATCCCATTCACCATCATCAGCAGAGTTATTATTATTTAAATCATCATATCCAGATGTTACGGTGAGACCTGGGGGTAAATTGGCAGCAACAGTAGTTGTGACCAACTTTAACCTCATTTCATCATGGCTAACACTTGGTATACCAGTGATTGCAGGTGGTTTTTCTGAATTAAAAACTATTGCATCGTGTGTCCTAGTAAGACTTGTCCCTCCAACTGTTTCACCTTGATGGAGTATGATAATATCATCAGAGGTTGTAAAGTTTGCAAGCTGAATATCTCTTGTAAGATTGTTTGCGCACTGAACTTTTAAACTACCAGTAAAAGGTATAACAGCTGTCCTATTTTCATGAAGATCTTCTTCATCATAAACATAATAAGTTTTTCCACCAAAGTTTAAATTTCTCATGTAAGCAGAAGCTGTATATTTTTCTGTTACTTTTTCATCTTTAGAGACAAGAGTGATCTCAAAATCAATATGCTTACTTCTAATTCTAATTCCAATTTCTTCAAAAAACTGGGCAACAGGCATCCAGTCTGAATCGACTGTTGTATTGACAGTATCATCTTCGTCACAATTTGTTGTGTTCCAAACTTTTTTCTTTAATACAGTTTTATCGGTAATTGGAGAGTATGGAGCTTTTAACTCGTACTTAATTAATTTTCTTTGAATATTCCCACTATTATCCTCGGTATCAAAACAAAATGATACAATTTCTCCAAACTCAGTATCATCTGCAACTTCTGTACCATCTGTATTTAAAACCTTTACTGGTACTTGAACTTCACCATCGGTACTATCAGGATGTTTATAACCAGCCATCTTGCTGTCGTGTTGTAAAACATGTAATGCAAATCTCGCCTCTTGTTTCATATTATTGTGATTGATTTGTCTGACAAATGTGCCCTGAAAATTATTATAAATTGTGTAAGTTGCTCCCATTACGATTGTAGAAACAACGACGGCAACTAAAGCTTCAGTAAGAGATAATCCTTTTTGAGTAATAAATTTTTTTAAACTCATTTTAAGTTCCAGCTAAAAATAATCTTCTAAATTTTTCTTCAATTTTGTCTTGTTTGATAATTATTGTAACTTGTTTCTTTTTGACGGTTTCATAAATATCAACTCCACCTTCTTGATCTGTAACTCCATCATTATCTTTATCAACAGGGACATCTTTTTCGATGTCTTCAATTTCTAATAATCTCTTATCTCCAGTTCTTGCAGGACCGAGATGCTTCTTCAATAAAGTTCCCCAATTATCTAGGTCAGCCAAAACTTTTTGATTTGTTATTGTCGCTTTATATGTGGTGTCTTCAAACTTTGTCATGTCTAGATCATCATAAGGATCTAAACTACCTTCAGAATTAGATATAAATGTAATTGGAGCATTTTCCGTTGCATCTGATGCCATATTTTTATTTGGAGTATCATCAGGAACATCTGATCTTTCCAAAGATAAAGTGGTGTTGTTATCATCATCGAAGGCAGTTGAGTCTGTAATTTCGTATTTACCACCCACTCCCTCGATTATTATTTGATCTCCATCACCTGGTAATTGAGCAAGACCCTTTACTTTCAAAGAAGCACCTGCTGTTGTATCTTCAAATACCCTTGGATTTCCATATTGTGCAGCTACAGGATTGTAAACTGCTGCAAGTTCTTCAAACATTAATTCTACTGCATAAGCAGCTTTATCAAACTTCCTTAAATTTGCAAAATCTCTTTCTTGATAAGATTGTAATGTCATAAAAACAGTTACCGCTATACCCAGAACACCAGCTGCTGTCATTCCCTCAACCAAAGATACTCCCTTCTGAAGTTTGTGTTTTAAATTCATTACATTCTTTTCCCATTGTTAAAAAAACCTGTCTCGTATGTATGTAAATAATCTTTTTTTCCTCCAGCATTTTCAGAAGCTTGTATTTCTCCTCTAGCATTTTCAGGCGAAGATCCATCAGGTAAAAAACAAAAAAAATTATTCGAGGCAGAAACTTTTGAGCAGTTACCTGTCGTAGATGTGCATCTACTGATTGTCATATGCTCAAGTTCTTTTGTTAAATCTGTTAGCTTAGTTCCTTTGTCGTTAGTGCCATCAAAATCAGAACATTTGGTGGCTGTAGATTTATGATATTCTACATTGTATCTATTCAATCCTTGCGCCTGCCAAACTTCCAAATCAGCAGTATTGTTAGAAGTATCATTTACAATTCGGATCGTATAAGCGTTTCCATCTTCAAGGGATAGTTGTCTGACATAATTTATTTGACCTCGAATTGTTGCAAGATCGCTCTCGAAATTATCTTGATCACCAAAATTATCAATTGCTGGAAAACCAACTGCACCAATAATAGATATGATGGCTATAGTAGTCATCAACTCCAATAGACTGAAACCTTTTTCTTTAATTTTCATTAAGGTCTATCCTACAGCTTGACCAATGCTGAAGATTGGCATGTACAAAGCTATCATCAGAACACCAATAATTGCTCCAATTATTACAATCATTAATGGCTCTATAATTGAGGATAAAGCCGCAACAACACCATCAAATTCTTCTTCATAATAATTTGCAATTGATTGAAACATTTCTTCCATATTTCCTGTTCGTTCACCAACAGCTGTTAACTGAGCAAGAGCCGGAGGGAATATGTGCTCTTCTTTTTGTAGTAACGCAGACAATGTTTGACCAGTTACTATCTGCCTCCCAATTCTCTCTAACGCATAAATAAAAACAAGATTTGTTGTAACAGATTTAGAAATTTTTATTGTATCTATGATACTTACCCCGGCTCTAGTAAGATTGGCCATAATCATACACATCCTAGAAACTGTTGCTTTAACAATTAAATCTCCAAATAATGGAAATTTTAAAAATCTCTTATGCATTACATGTCTAAAACCCTCTATATTTTTATACATGAAGTTATAAGAAACCCTAATAATTATGATAATCCCGATGATTTTCATTATATTAGTTGGATTAGCAATAAATCTACTTGCATTAACTATAACTAAAGTTGCTGCTGGAAGTTGAACGCCCATGGAACCATACATCTTCTCAAAAACTGGAACAACTTTCCATAACATGAAAATTGTAATTACTGTTGCAACCGTCAAAAGCATTATTGGATAAAATAGTGCGCTTTTAATTCCTTGTTTAATTTTTGCATTTTTTTCTAATAACTCTACAAGTTTAATTAAAAATTCATCTAATTTACCACTAGCCTCACCTGCAGAGATCATATTCAAATAAATATTATCAAAAACTTTTGGATGCTTGGCAAATGCATCAGTTAAATTCATTCCACCATTCAAATCTTTTATTATGGCATGAGCAGTCATTTTCATCTTCATATGTACAGTTTGATCTCTAATCATCATGATAGATTCTAAAATAGGCAAACCCGCCTTTATCATAGTTGATACTTTTTTTGTAAACTGCAGTAATTCCTTCGGTGGAACTTTGGCCCAAGGTCCAAAATTTAAATAAATATTTCCTTTTGCGATAATAATAGGGGCATTACTTATAGGAACATCATCCAAAGATGGTGGACCTTTCTTTTCAGATTTACCGTTACCTTTTTTGATTGAGGTAACAATAATTTTCTTTTTCCTGAGTTCTACTGCAGCACTTTTTGGATCAGATGCAGAAATTACACCATTAATTTTTTTTCCAGCTTGAACACCAGCATATTGAAATGTTGCCATAAACTAAACTACTAAAATTCTAGAATATTCTTCAACAGATAATATACCTTTTTTAATAAAATTTCTGCCAATAACTTGCATAGTTTTGAAACCATCCTTAATTGCAACTTCAAGCATTTCATCTCCTCTAGCATCTCTCAATATCGCAGCTTCTAAGTTAGGAGTTTTTTTTAACACTTCATAAATTCCTTGTCTTCCTTTGTATCCAGTGTTGTTACATTCTGCACAACCTGCACCCATTTTGGGGGTAAAAGTATTTAACTCTTCTTCTTTAAAACCATATTGCAATAAAGTTTCTTTAGTCGCTTTTTCGTCATCAACCGTACAAGAAGAACAATTCTTTCTCGCCAACCTTTGAGCAACAATTAAACTTAAGGCTGATGCAACCATGAAACTTGGAACGCCCATATTTACTAATCTGACAACTGTAGAAACTGCATCATTTGTATGAAGCGTACTTAATAACAAGTGTCCAGTTAAAGCTGCTTTAATTGCAATATCTACTGTAGATTTATCTCTTATCTCTCCAACTAGAATTACCTCTGGGTCTTGTCTTAAAAAAGATTTCAAAATTGCCTCAAATGTTAAACCAATTTCATTGTTAGCTTGAATTTGTCCAACACCTTTTAAATAAAATTCAACCGGATCTTCGGCTGTCATTATATTTGTTCCAGGATTATTAATTTTTTTAATACAGCCATAAAGAGTTGTGCTTTTACCACTACCTGTTGGACCCGTAACCAAAACCATTCCTTGAGGAGCAGTTATAGCTGTAACTAAGTTATCATAATCCTCTTTATCTAGACCGATTTGCTCTAAACCAAGATCTGGTCCAGCAGCAAGTAAACGCATAACAACTCTTTCACCTTCTTTAGCTGGAATAACTGAAAATCTAACATCAATATCAACGTCATCTTCATTTTTTGGTTGTGGATTTTTAAATTGAAGTTTTCCATCTTGTGGCAACCTTTTTTCTGAAATATCACAACCTGACATAATTTTTAGCCTTGTTACTATTGCATTATAATTCTCCATCAAAAATTGTTTGAATTGTAATTGTTCTTGTAGGACACCATCTTTTCTAAATCTTATTCTTGCCTCACCTCTTCTAAAAATTTCAATATGAATATCACTTGTGCCACTAAAAAATGATTCATTTAAAAGTTTGTCGACAAATTCCACAACAGCATTCTCACCTTGAGTAATTTTTACGTTTGGAACCTTTACGTTTAAATTTGGTTTTGAGATGGATGATTTTTGTGATTGATTATTTTGAGAGTCTTGTGTCGCTTCAATTACAGATTTAAATTTTAATGCTTGATCTAAATTAGAAGGTTTAGCAACATACAATTCTACATTACATCCTGTCATGCTTTTAATTTTACCTGCCAATGTAGATTTAGTTGGATCGAACAAAGCAATTTTTAAAATTCTTCCATTTAGTTCAAACGGAAGCATTTCGTTTTCCATAATAAAATCTTTTGGAAGTTTTTTTACAGCTTCTTTTTTAATACTTTGCTCAGTTAGAATAGTTTTACGTAAAGCATAATTTCTTGAAACTGCAGAAACAATATCATCTTCACTTACCAGCTTATCATCAATTAAATATTCTAAAACACCAAGAGGCACCTTGCCATTACTATCATATTTTTTTTTGGCCTCATTAAAGTTAGCTTCAGATAATTTTCCGCTACTTTTTAAAAGGTTCGAAATTTTAATACTTATTTCAGGGTTAATTGATGGCATATTTAAAGTTATAATAAAAATTATAACTTATACAACATTTGCACTTAAGAATATCAACAGTTGAGTTTTATTGTCCTGATCAGTTTTTTGTTTAAAAAATGCTCCTAAAAGTGGAATCTTTGAAAAAAACGGAACATAGTTTTCGCTGTTTTCTCTAGTATTTTTATACACACCACCAAGTACAGCTACATCACCTGCATTTATTTGGACAATTGATGTAATCGATTCTTCATTAGTTGTAACACTGCCATCAGACAATGATGCACCAGGAGTATCATTAGAAAGTGTTAACTCCATCTTAATTCTATTTTCACCAATTACCTCTGGCGTTACTGTGATACTCAAGTTTTGAGGTATCTCTTGTGTAGATCCAGCTGCATCACCTGACGCTGGAATTACTTTCACCAAAGTTGTTCCTTGAGTAAGAGTGGCTTCCTCCCCATCCATTGCAAATAATTTTGGATTAGAAACTGTTTCTGTATTTGAGTCGTTTACTGAACTTGATATAACAGCTTTCATTTTATTCATTCCAATATTACCCAATAAAAACGCACCCCCTGCTAAATTAACCGCATCAGATGTAAGACCAGTATTTGATAGGCCTGCTGTTGAGGTATCTGATGGAGTAAATTTTGTAGTATCTCCTGGATTAGTATCAATTCCTGTATAAGTAATTCTGTCTCTTCCTTCTTGTACATTTGCAATGTTTACTAATTCTAGATTGGCACTAAAGTTTTTATTAAACCCGTCTGTTGCATTTACAATATAGGCCTCAATCATTACTTGTTTTTTTTCTAAATCAATTTTATTTAAAATATTCTCCGCTTGATTAAGCTGAGCATATGTACCCGTAATAATGATTTGATTATTTTTTTTATCATCAACCATTGTAAAGCCCTCTGCTTCACCCATTATTTCTCCAAGAGACTCAACTAAATCTGAGGAATTTTGATAAAAAACTTTAAATATTTCTGTAACCGTAGGTTCGACACTATCTCCATCATTTGAAACTGACCCACCAATATCTAAAGAAGCTAAATTATTATTTGCCTCAATTGTATTATCTATTTTAGATTTTTCTAATTCAGCAAAAAAATCTTTTGTATGAACTCTCAATAAACCAGAGTCTTCATCCACCGTCATAACTAAACTATTGATATCTAAAATAGCATAAACTGCAGAACCCCATTGTATATTTTCAAAATCAATAGTTATTTCACCATTTACCTCATTTCCTATGATTATATTTCTTTGAACTAATCCAGCAAATAATTTTAAAGCTGATCTTATGTTCATATTGTTCAATTTTAAACTAACTTCAGCATCCTCTAATTTTTTAATCTTTAAATTTCTATCAATAAGCTTAAGTGATTTTTTTTCTGGTTCTTTACCTTCTGTTAAAGAAATTCTTCTAACTAACTTTTCCTCTTTTTTATTCTTATTTAATATTTCTTTTGTATCTTGACTAAATTTTTCAGATGTTTTCCTAAAATTTTCTGCACTTGCCTTGACATTAAAAGATTCAATTTCCTGAACAGCTCCTTTATCCTTTTGATCATAAGCCATTTTAGGCCTATTTGAACTACTACAACTTACTATCAATATAGAAAATGTTAATACCAGGAATAATTTAAAAAATTTTGTCATTAATTGAATAAATCCTCAACATTAGTTACTGTTTCACTTTCATTATCATTGTTATCATTTTCATTATTCTCTGTTTGATTTTCAATATTTGTATCATCATTGCTTACATCATTATTGATTAAATCTTCATTATTTGATTGTGGTAATGATGCAATTGCCATTCCTACTATTGGGGTATTAATTAAAAACTCATATTCAATATTGTCCTCTAAAACAATCATTCTATTTTTTTCAATTGAGACTATCACGCCATCTCTGTTTCCTATTTTATCTCCCTCTTTAACCATAAATTGACTGTTACTTATCTCAACTATTGCAAGATTTTTTTTATTTATTTTAAAATCATTAATACTCTTTTTGTCCAAGTTTTCATAAGTAATATTTTCATTTGCATAAATTGGAATTTTTACTAATTGATTCTCATTTAAAATAACTGTATTTTTTTCAAAAGCATTAAATTCTATTAATTCACTTATTTCTCTTTCATACCTTCCTGCGATATCAGCTATTGTCTCGTTTTCATTTGCTACATGAATAAAGAAAGGTAGTAATAATTTGTCGCCAATTAAAATAATATTTTCATCTTCTATATCATTATAAGAAGCAAGTTGTGTTGCACTTAAATTATATCTTTCAGCAATAGTATTTAAATTTTGACCTTCTTTCACAATATGAAATCTGTTTGGAATAACCACTTTATCTCCAGCCACTAATTTTCTTGATCCTGGATAAATTGCATTTGCAATTTCTATTTCCCTTAACGAAAAACCGTATCTAAAAGCGATTTTCTCAATTGTATCTTCTTTCGAAATTGTGTGAGTAGTAGGTGTTTTTGCTCTGTCAATTTTTTTGACTTTAGCTCTTTGAAATTGATGATCAGATTCTTTACTTAGCGCAACACCTTTCAATAAATAATCTCTTAAAGAATATGCAACAATTGGATCTATATTTAAAACCGTAACAATTTCAGTATCTTCAGGTTCGGTCTCGATAACTTCTGTTACCTCATCTTTGTTCTCAAATATTTCTTCTGCTAGTTCTACTTCAATAGTTTCTTCTTCTGTTACTGTCTCTGTTTCAACTGTTTCCTCAATTTTTATCTCTACAACTTCTGGCTCTCTTATAATACCAATTTCATTAGTAAATGGATCGCTATAAGAATTACTGTGATACAATATGAAAATAGTAATTAAAATATATCTCAGTAACATTATTTTTTACCCTTCTTTAATAATTTTGAAACTATAATTTGGTCATCAAAAACCTCATTCGACAGAGGTTTTAGTGATAACATTGAGTTAAATTTTTTTGTTATTTTTTCTTTTGGCAAATCTTCTTCTTTTGGAACGGGTTGTCCTTCAATTTTGTAAAGATCCAATCTATCTTCTTTAGAAAACTCTACTAATGCTTCAATTTTGCTATCATTTACAACTTCATTTTCTGAAAAAATATTCATCATATTAACTACCGCTTGATCGTTCATAGCTACACCGGAAAATAAAATATTATGTTTTTCCTCTATCCCAAAACTAGTCAATCTAATATTTTTTGGAACTATTTGATTTAAACTTGCATAAAGATTTGCGGTTGTTTTTAAATTTGATCCAAGGGAAGCTGCAATTCTTTTATCTTCTTTTATACTATTAATTTTTGCATTATATCCCTGCAAAAGACTATTTTTACTTTCAAGATCTTCTTCTAAAATTTTAGTGGCAGCCAATTTGGATGAATTATTCATTAATTTTAAAATTTTAAATGGAAGAACATGTCCAATAAAACCAAGAACAAAAATCATCGAAATCATTAAACAAAAATTACCTAAAGATTTTGATCTTCTGTTAGTTTTTACTTGCTCAAAATTAGATAAAAGATTTACTGAAATTATTTCGTTAGTTTCAAGATTAAAAGAGTTTAATTTTCTTGAAGCTATTCCAATTGCTTCCGATGCTAGAGATTTATTGCTAAGTGAATCTATATATTTTTTTGCACTATCAGAAATCTCAGCAGAGTCCTCAGGATTATAAAGCTTAATAACAACATCTCCTAATTGTCGCTCAATTCCTTTTGAAACATTTTTAATTTTTGACTTATCTGAAATTACTGTAATAATATTTATAGGATCAAATTCATACTTTGTTTCATACTCAACTAAATACTGTTTTATTTGAGAACCGAGTCTTTCAAAAATTTCATCCCAAAATTCTGTTTCAACACTCTCAACTTCCTCAACTGTATCAAGCAATACCTGATCTGCTTCAATAATATTTAATTCTGAATATTGAAAACCTTTATTGGAACAAATAGTAATACTTTTCTCATCTTTTGAATAATTGAAAATGACATTTGGGGTTTCAAAGCCTTCTTTCCCAAGAAGAATTCCTTGAGAGTTAACATGAGCGAAAGGTGCAAGATCAATAACAACAGGATTATAACCTGCAAGTCTAAAAATATTTGAATAAGTTTCTACAAACTTTATTTCCATGGCAACTAAAACTACATCCATAACACCAAGTTCTTCATTTGTGCTCATTACAGAATAACTTGTTTCAAATTCATCTAAATTTTCTGGTGTTTCATCAAACTGATCCCAAAATCCACCCAAAGCAGTTGCTTCCCTTAAACTTTCTTCATCCATAATTGGAATTTGTAAATTATAAATTTGTGCCTTAGATGTATCTAAAGAAACGGCAATGTCTTTTGTTTTGGTCTTAATGGAATCTAATGCATTTTTTACTTGATCACTTAAATATGTTGTTGCGGATAAAAAATCTTGGTCCTCTCCAATTCCTGCTATTTGTTGATTAGAGAAATTATCAATTTTACAAACACCTTTTTTGTATGAAATTTCGGCAGCTTGAATAAATTTATCTCTAAAAACTACGCCTATTACTTTTTCTTTTTTTGAGTGATTTTTTCCTATTAATTTTATGAAAGGAGCAAAAGCTTTTGCAATAGGAGGTCCAATTTTATCAATCATAATTTTTTTATAAAAACCGAATAAAGTCACAATAATAAATACCGAATCGGTACACAAGCATTAGTTGTGTTACTTTATATATGCATCAATATTAAAAAAAAACTTGAAAAGCTATAACTTTTAGAGCATCAAAACATTTATGAGTCTTCATGATAAATTAAAATCATATCCAAAGGAATATGATTTATCAGATATCCACATCAGATCGAATCAACCATTCGCAATCAGAGAAAATGGTGAGATTAAAGTTTTTAGCGAAGATATTGTTTCAAGACAAGATATAGAAACTTTTTGGAAACAATCTTTAGATAAAGCTCAATACGATTATTTAATAAGCAATGGTGATTTAGATTTTGCTGTTGTTGTTGATGGACAGAGATTTAGAGCAAACGGTTATTATTCTTCTTATGGACCAAGTATGGTTCTGAGAAAAATTATAAGTGAAATTCCTAATATTGAAAAACTAGGTTTACCTCCTGCTGCTCATGAAGCAATTACTCATAAAACAGGTTTGGTGCTTGTTACAGGTCAAACTGGTTCTGGTAAATCTACATCACTTGCTGCAATGATAGATCAGATTAATTCTCATAGAGCAGAAAATATAATTACTATTGAAGATCCTATTGAATTTGTTCATCCTGCTAAAAAAAGTATTATTTCTCAAAGGGAAGTTGGAAAAGACACCGGAAGTTTCGCAAAAGCATTAAAGTCTGCATTAAGACAAGATCCTGATGTAATTTTAGTTGGTGAAATGAGGGATCTTGAAACTATTTCATTAGCATTAACTGCTGCAGAAACTGGTCACTTAGTTTTTGGAACTTTGCATGCAAGTAGTGCTTCATCAACAATTACTAGAATTTTAGATGTATTTCCTCCAGCTCAAAAAGAACAAGCACAAACAATGTTAGCAGGATCAATCAGATTAGTAATGTCTCAACAACTTCTTAAAAAGAAAGGTGGAGGAAGAATTGGATGTCATGAAGTAATGACTGGAACACCAGCAATAAGAAATTTAATTAGAGAAGGAAAAACAGAACAAATTCAATCTACACTTCAAACATCTGCCAAAGATGGAATGTTTACAATGGAAAAATGTCTTGAAGGTTTAAAACTTAAAAAATTAGTTGATTAAATTAATTTGAACTTTCGGTAAATCTTTGTTGAGGAACTATTGCAGAAAAAGTTCCAGTACCAGTACAATTACTTTCGGTTTGTTCACCAAGGCCTCTATTTACACTTGAAGGGTTTGGATTATTTGCTCCTTCACATTTTAAATTAAAATCTACATTTCCTTTTAACTCAACCTCAACCTCTAAAAATTTAATATTGTTAGCTGTGGATTTTGTTATTATATTATTATAAAGATAATTAGCTGCTAAAAATGCAAAAAAAGCTAAAAAGAATATTTTAATGTTATTTAAATTTTTTTTAAAATTTACCATTACTCTTATTATTATAGCTTTTATTCCCAAAAATTCTAATGCAAATATATATGAATTAAATTGTAAAAATAAAAAAAATACAACTGTTTGGGTTTATTCAAATAAAAGAAAACAAATTATTTTAACAAAAATTAACAGCTCAAAAACAAAAGTAAATTTCAAGATGGATAGACAAACCCCATCATCTTTTACATCAAACGGTTCAATTGGAGGATTACAGACTAATGTAACTTATAGTCAAAATTCTAATGAATTAGCAATGCTGCAAAAATCTTTAAGAGGTTCCAACCAATTTTACATGTGCTCAAAGCCTAAACTTATTAAAGAAGAGTAGTTAAAAAATTAAAGTTAAAGTTGTACCTGGACCCACTTGATTATGTTTGTACTCACAAAATTTCGAGGTTTTTTTTATAAAGTATACTCCCAAACCTCCAGGTCTGACTTTATCTAAATCTCTTGGTTTAATCGTATCTAATGGTACTTGTTCACCGTAGTCAGTAATTATTACTTTAAGCTCACTATCATTTATAATTTCTAAATTTAAATCAATTTTTTGATCTTTTTTCATTTTATACGAGTAACGAATTACATTTTGCAAAGCCTCATCAATTGCTAAAGTTACGCTTGCTAAATCGATATTTGGTAGATTTGATTTACAAAACTTCTCTATTTTCGATCTTATATCTTTTAGCTCTGAGGGATTTGATAGCATTGTAATATTCATAAATAAATTTCAATAGTATTACCCAATATGGGTATATTAAATTAAAAAAAATAGTTTATAAGAGAATTATGAAAAAAATCTTACTAGTTTTATTTACATCATTAATATTTTTTCAAAACATAGTCAAAGCAGAAGTTGCTATGATTGGGGTTGTGGATGGAATGGTTTGTATGGCTTGCCAAGCGAAAGTGGAAAAAGAACTTAAAGCAGCAACGGGCGAAGGTAACGTTGGGGTATCCTGGCCAGAAGGTGTAGCGTTTATTAACTTTGAAAATAATACTAATTTCTCTGAAGAAGATTTTAAAAAAGTAATTGAAGATGCTGGTTTTGCAGTTGGCAAAGTTGCAACTTTAAATGAAAAAATTATTGATCCAAAAACTGGATTAATTTCTTTAAATAAATTTTAGTTACTTACTTTCCAATCAGTTTTGAAAGTTACATAATTTACTTGTAAACATCGTCTTTCTTTAAGGATAGTTTTTTTTTCCATGCCGTGCCAAGTATTTGGCCCACTAGTAAAAAGATATCCATAGTTATTTCTATAAGGCAATGTTTTGATCTTTTCTAATTTTTCATTGTAAAAATCAGTCCCTAGATCTTCAGACTCGTTTGTTTGATTTACAAAAATTAATCCTGACATTAATTTTTCTTTAATATCGCAGTGAGGCTTGAGCCAAAATCCCTCTCTATCGCAAATCACCTCTACCCTTACATATGAGTTAGATAAATCTTTATTAATCATTTTAGATATTGTTTCGTATGTTTCTTTTGACTGAAGTTCATTTATAAATTTTACAAGATTTGGAAATTGTGAACTATTTTCTTTAGTAACAAAACACCTAAATTTTATTGCTTTACCACCAGACGAAATGCCTTCTCTAAACTCTGCAGCTCCACCATCTATTGCGCGGGTTCCATCATAATTCAAATTATGCTCACTTAAATCTGGGATATCTGCTTTAACAATCTCTTCAATAGCACCTTTTGATAAAGCATCGCTATACTCCCAATGATCAAATGGAATATTGTATTTTCTTGAATTATTTTTTATAGAATTTAAAAATGACATTAAGATTGAATCTTTTCTTTAATAATATTTGCTACTCTATTAGTTTCATTCAGCTTTTCATAGTTCCAATTTTCTATTTCTTCACCTAAGTTTCTAGTTATATTTAGTTCTCTAAATAAATTTCTAAATTTTTGAAATCTTCTATCATTTTTTTTTGGTAAAATATTAGCTACATATATTGGCTTACCAGTCAAAGCAGCTTCTGAAATCATTGAGCTCGAGTCGCATGTAACAATTATATTTTCAGATAAAGCTAAAGCAGATAAATATGCTTTTTTATCCACATTCATAATAACTGTATGATTTACTCCAAAGAATTCTTTGGCATAATGAATAGTATTTATTGGTGTTCTCATTGATGGGATTACTACTAATTGAAAATCATGTTTCTTCATTAATTTATAAAACATTGAGAAAATATGTTTCATATTTTTAGTTGAATAATCATAATATTTTGTTGGTCCACCCATAATTAAGCACCAAATTTTTCTTTCATCTTGTTTGATAAAAGATTTTAAATAATCTTTATTTTCCTCAATTTCACTCTCTGAAAGATAATGAATAGCTCCTTTTGTGCTGATAACGTTTTCGCCATTTATTCCATCATGCTCAGGTGCAACAATAAAATCAAAATAATTAAAATCTATTTTTGGATCTTGGATATGAATATTAATAACTTTTTTTTTAGAAATACTTTTTAAATGAATAGAGGGAATTACACTTTTTCTTCCACAAGATATTATGAAATCAAAATCATTATCCTCGATCTTTTTATAAACTTTTTGAGAAATTGGAGTAAATTTAGGTGGAACAAGTTTCCAAATATTTTTTAGTTCAACCTTGTGGTGAGTAAAATCAATGTTAAGGGCTTTTGCAAGTCCTTCGACTTGACTTATCATCCCATGCATTCCCTGAGTTAATAATAATCCTTTTAATTTAGACATTAATTACTATATAGCTTCCATATGAGTCAAAATCCAACTAAACACACAAAAGTGTTAATAATTGGATCTGGTCCTGCCGGATACACAGCAGCTGTTTATGCTGCACGAGCAATGTTAGATCCTATCCTTGTTCATGGTGCTCAACCAGGCGGACAATTAACAACTACAACTGATGTGGAAAATTTTCCAGGCTTTGCAGAAGTAATACAAGGACCATGGCTAATGGATCAAATGAGAGATCAAGCAAAAGCTGTTGGAACAGAAATGATAGAAGACCATATCGGATCAGTGAATTTAAAATCTACACCGTTTGAGGCTGTTGGTGATAGTGGTCAAAAATATACAGCAGATAGCATAATTATTTCAACTGGTGCACAAGCAAGGTGGTTAAACATTAAATCTGAACAAGAATTTAGAGGATTTGGAGTTTCAGCATGTGCTACATGTGATGGTTTCTTTTTTAAAGATAAAGAAGTTGCTGTAGTTGGAGGTGGTAATGCTGCAGTAGAAGAGGCAATGTTTCTTACAAAATTTGCATCAAAAGTAAAATTAATTCATAGAAGAGATAGTTTGAGAGCTGAAAAGATGCTGCAAAAAAAATTGATGGAAAATAAAAAAATTGAAATTGTTTGGGACTCTGTTGTTGAGGATGTTTTGGGTGATAGCGAGCCAAAAAATGTTAAAGGTATAAAAATTAAAAATTTGAAAACTGAAAAAACAGAAGAAGTAAAATTAGATGGGTTGTTTATTGCAATCGGTCATGATCCTGCAACTCAACTTTTCAAAGACCAATTAGAAATGGATAAAGAAGGTTATTTAATTACAAAACCAGATTCTACAGAAACAAATATTCCTGGAGTTTATGCTGCAGGTGATGTTAAAGATAAAACTTTTCGACAAGCCGTTACAGCAGCAGGAATGGGCTGTATGGCTGCATTAGAAGCAGAAAAATTCTTATCTCATTAATATGAGATTACAATTACTAACTAATTAAAGGGAGAGGTGTTATGGCTGATAAAATATTATTAACTGGAATAAGTGGATGGATTGCTAAACATACTGCAATAGAATTATTAAATTCAGGTTATGAAGTTTTAGGTACTGTTAGAAGTGATGATGTAATTTCTCAGACAAAAGAAACGATTAGTAAATATGCTTCTATAGATAAATTATCTTTTATAAAACTTGATCTTTTAAATGATGAAGGTTGGGAAGATGCTGCAAAAGGTTGTAAATATATAATGCATATGGCCTCACCTTTTCCAATGAAAGTTTCAAAAAATAGAGAAAATTTAATACCAGTTGCAAAAGATGGAACTTTAAGAGTTTTAAATGCTGGTATCAAAGCAAACGCAGAGCAATTTGTAGTTACATCTTCAATAGCAGCAATGTTTAGAAAACCAAATAGATCAAATCCTTACTCATTTAGTGAAAATGATTGGACTGATGAAAATTGGGTTGAAGGAGTTAATGATTATTTTCTATCCAAAACAGTCGCTGAAAAAGCGGCCTGGGAATTAATGGAAAGTAAAGGGATTAAAAGTAAACTTACTTGTATAAATCCTGGTGGAGTATTTGGAGATGCTTTGGATACTAAAGGTGGAACATCGATTGAATATGTTAGGCAATTTTTAAAAGGTAAATTTCCAGCAACACCTAAATGGGGAATACTAATATCTGATGTTAAAGATGTTGCAAAATCTCATGTTGCTTGCTTAGGAAATTCAAGAGTTGGTGGCAGAAGATTAATAATTGGGAAAGAAGTTAAAACACTACTTGAGACATCAAAAATATTAGCTGAGGCTTTACCAGAGTATGCAAAAAAACTACCTAAAAAAACTTTACCAAATTTTATGGTAAAATTTATTAGCCTGCTAGACTCAAGTGCAAAAACCATGATCCCAGATCTTGAATTAGAGATGAAGCCAGAGACAAAATATGCTGAAGAATTAATTGGTTTTGAGTTTAAACCGGCAAGTGGGGCTTTAATTGATGCTGGAAAATCAGTAGTAAGATTAGGCTTAGTATAAAAATTTTATATAACCTCATCTTTAAATTTAAGGTATAAAATTAATTCAAATGAACAGAAGAAAATTTATAAAAACTGTAAGTCAAATTATGATTGCTTGGGGATTAAGTCCAAATCTCGCATTTGCCTCAGAAACTAATAAAATATTATCAGGAAAATTTTTTATAAATGGCAAGGAAGCAGAATTAAATTTTCAAGATTTAAATAATTCTACAATTGAAACTAAAGATGAAAAATCAATAATTAAATTTAAAGATGATTTTTATTTGATAAGACCTGAAACTAAGCTTCAATTTGTCTCAAAAAACTTGTTAAAAGTTATCAAAGGTTCTGTTCATGCAGTCTTTGGAAAAAGACAAGAGGAGTTAAATGTTGAAATTCCTCACGGCACAATTGGAATAAGAGGAACTTCAATTTTCATTGATATTGAGCCTAAGCAGAATAGAAGTTATTTTTGTAATTGTTATGGAGAAACAGCTCTCTATGACAAAAAAGGAAATTTATTAGAAACAGTGGTTTCATATGGACACGAGTCCGGAGCACTTACAGAAGATGGGAAATTTAAAAGGTATGGAATTAATTATTTAAAAAATATTTATGCTTTAAGACATCCAAAAATATTTGACGAAGAGATGGAAAAAGTTGGGTGTATCGTAGAAAATAGTCATTGTACCTTAAAATAAATTTATTTTACTAAATCTGAAATTTGATCTGACTCAAAGATTTTTTGATCAATATTATTATTCGCAAGTTTAATCATTGCTTTTGCAATTGTTTCTGAATGAATTGATCTCATTTTCTTTAATGGTCCAACTAATAAAGGGTTGAGAAGCTTAAAAATTATTATTCCTATTTTCTCACCCAATCTAAATTCTTTTCTATTGCCCAATATAAATGAGGGTCTCATAATTCCTATTTTAGAAAAACCTAAACTTAAGATCTTTTCCTCTACGAGACCCTTATATTTTAAATAATCTGCTGAACTTTTAGAATTTGCGTATCCTGAAGACACAAAAAAATAAGAATTAATATTATTAGATTTTGCAATTTGAGCCACTTGTTTTGGAATATCTAATTCAATTCTTTGATATTCATTTTTGTCAGGAGAATTTTTTTTTGTTGTACCAATACAAAAAAAACATTCATCTCCTTCAATCTCATCTTTGTATTTTTCTAAATTATTAAAATCAGTCTGAATTACTTTAATTTTTGAGTTGTTTATTTGAATTGAAGAACGGACAAATATTTTAATTTTAGAGTAATTATCATTCTGAATAAGTTGATTTAAAACATGTCTTCCAACTAATCCAGTTGAGCCAAATAGTATTGCAGTTTTCACTTCTTAAGAAAGGCTTTCGCAAAAAGATTTTATTCTATCCATTGCTTTCTTAAGATTATCCATTGATGTTGCATAAGAAATTCTGAAAAAACCTTCTAAACCAAATGCAGAACCTTGGACTACAGCAATCTCACTATTCTCTAATAATGATTGAACAAAATCAGTATCAGATTTAATTTCATTACCATTTGGATCTTTTTTACCCATTAAACCTTTGCAACTTGGAAATACATAGAACGCTCCATCTGGATTTAGGCATTCAATTCCATTTATCGAATTTAAAGCATTAACTACAAAATCTCTTCTCTCTTGAAAAGAGTCTGCTCTTTCCTTAATAAAGTCTTGTGTTCCACTTAGTGCCTCAACTGCAGCAGCTTGACTAATAGAGGAAGGATTAGTTGTCGATTGTGATTGGATTTTAGCAATAGCTTTAACGATCTCTTTTGGACCAGCTGCATAACCTATTCTCCAGCCTGTCATTGAGTAAGCTTTACTTACACCATTCATTGTAAGCACTCTATCTTTTAAACTATTAATTTGAGCAATTGTAAAAAATTTAAAACCCTCATAAGTCACGTGCTCATAAATATCATCGCTCAAAATATACACATGATTATGTTTTTCTAAGATGGCTGCGATTGCTTTTATATCTTGCTCTGAATAACATGCTCCAGTTGGATTTGAAGGAGAATTAAGAATAATCCATTTAGTTTTTGGAGTTATAAATTTTTCAAGATCAATTGGATTTATTTTAAAACCTTGTTTTTCATCACATTCCATTATCACTGGTTTTCCTCCAGCTAATAAAACCATATCGGGGTAAGAAACCCAATAAGGAGCAGGAACTATAACTTCATCACCTTCGTTTAATGTGGCCATCATTGCATTATAAATTACATGCTTACCACCAGCACCAACTGTAATTTGATCAGTTGTATAATCTAAATTATTTTCTTTTTTAAATTTTTCTACAATCGCTTTTTTCAATGCTGGCGTACCATCTACTGCCGTGTATTTTGTATCACCATCATTAATAGCTTTTATAGCTGCTTGCTTAATATTATCTGGAGTATCAAAATCTGGCTCCCCCGCACCTAATCCAATAACATCTTTTCCAGCAGCTTTTAATTCTCTTGCTTTTTGAGTAACAGCAATAGTAGGTGATGGTTTAATCTTCTTTAAACTGTCTGATATTATGCTCATTGAAATATAAATAAATTCTACTACGTTGTTTAATATATGGAAAATACTTATCAAGATTTAATTACAGATATTCAGAGTAAAAATCCTAAAATAGGTGGAAAACTAGAAGGTGGAAAAAAATTCAAAATTAAATCTGATTTTAAACCTGCTGGTGATCAGCCCGAAGCTATAAAAAAATTAGTAAATGGTGCTAACAAAGATCAATTTAATCAAGTTTTACTTGGTGTGACAGGATCTGGAAAAACTTTTACCATGGCTAAAGTTATTGAGGCTACCAATAGACCTGCCTTGATTTTAGCTCCAAACAAAACTCTTGCTGCTCAACTTTATGGGGAAATGAAAACCTTTTTTCCTGACAATGCTGTTGAATATTTCGTCTCATACTATGACTATTATACTCCTGAGGCTTACGTCCCAAGATCAGACACATACATAGAGAAAGAAGCCTCTATAAATGAACAAATTGAT
The DNA here is from genome assembly GCF_052048195.1 of Candidatus Pelagibacter sp. HIMB123. NCBI lineage: Bacteria > Pseudomonadati > Pseudomonadota > Alphaproteobacteria > Candidatus Pelagibacterales > Candidatus Pelagibacteraceae > Candidatus Pelagibacter > Candidatus Pelagibacter sp. HIMB123. Next base: position 50,120 of record NZ_JBNAIL010000012.1, read on the forward strand.
AGAATGAGGCACTCAGCGACTAGATCTCTTTTAGAAAGAGATGATGTTTTAATTGTAGCAAGTGTTTCGTGTATCTATGGATTAGGTTCAGTTGAAGCGTACAGTAAAATGACACTAACTCTTCAAAAAAATTATGATTATAATAGAGAAGAAATAATTAAGTCTTTAGTAGCTCTTCAATATAAACGTAATGATCAAAATTTTTATAGAGGAACATTTAGAGCAAGAGGAGAATACTTAGAAATTTTTCCATCACACTTAGAAGACAGAGCTTGGAGATTATGTTTATTCGGAGATAAGCTTGAACAGATAGAAGAGTTTGATCCGTTAACTGGTGATAAAGTAAGAGAATTAAGTTTAGTAAAAGTTTATGCAAATAGTCACTACATCACCCCAAAACCTACAATTGAACAAGCGGTAATTAATATAAAAAAAGAATTAAAAGTAACTCTAAAAAAACACCGTGCTGAAAATAAATTATTAGAAGCACAGAGATTAGAAGAAAGAACTAAATTTGATCTTGAAATGATTGAAGCCACTGGTTCTTGTGCTGGCATTGAAAACTATTCAAGATTTTTGTCAGGAAGAAAACCTGGAGAGCCCCCACCTACTCTTTTTGAATACTTTCCAGATAACACTTTAATATTTGTAGATGAGTGTCACGTTACAGTTCCTCAGCTAAATGGAATGTATAAAGGTGATAGATCAAGAAAAAGTACTTTAGCAGAATACGGTTTTAGACTTCCTTCATGCATGGATAATAGACCATTAAAATTTGAAGAATGGGACTTAATGAGAACCCAAACTGTTTTCGTTTCAGCAACACCTGGTCCATGGGAACTAGAGCAAACTAAAGGGAAATTCATTGATCAAGTTATCAGACCAACTGGTCTTATAGATCCAGTCGTAGAAATACGACCAGCCAAAAATCAAGTCGACGATTTAATGCATGAATGTAAAAAAGTAATTGAAAATAATCATAGAGTATTAGTCACAACACTAACCAAAAAAATGGCTGAAGATTTAACTGAATATCTTCATGAGAATGGAATTAAAGTAAGATATCTACACTCAGATATTGATACATTAGAAAGAATTGAAATCATGAGAGATCTAAGAATGGGTGTATTTGATGTTTTAGTTGGAATTAACTTATTAAGGGAGGGATTAGATATTCCTGAATGTGCTTTAGTTGGAATTTTAGATGCTGATAAAGAAGGTTTTTTAAGATCTGAAACATCTTTAATTCAAACTATAGGAAGAGCAGCTAGAAATGTTGATGGTAAAGTAGTTTTATATGCAGACAAGGAGACGAAAAGTATAAAAAAAGCAATTGCAGAAACTGATCGAAGAAGAAAAATTCAGTTAGCTTACAATAAGAAACACAAGATAGATGCAAAATCGGTAAAAAAAGAAATCAGTGATATTCTAGAGAGTGTTTATGAAAAAGACTATGTTAAAGTAAGCGAAGGGTCTAATGTCGGAGGAAATCTTAAAAAACACCTTAAAGCCCTAGATAAAAAAATGAAAGAGTCAGCATCTAATTTAGAGTTTGAAGAAGCTGCTAAAATACGAGATGAGATAAGAAAATTAGAAAGCACTGAATTAGAAATTACATTAAATCCAAAAATAAGGCAGTATGACGTAAAAAATAAGCTTTATCCAAAAGGTAGATCAACTATGGGTATGCCAGGAACTAAAGTTACAAAAAAAAGAGATAAGAAATGGAAGCACGGAAAATAATTATTACTGGTGGAGCTACTAGAATGGGTGCTGCAATTGCCAGAAAGTTATCTGGTCCAAATATTGAAATCTTAATCCATTACAATAAATCAAAATTAAAAGCAGAAAAATTAAAAAAAGAGTTATCTAGCAAAGGTACAAAAGTATACTTAGTTAAAGGTGATTTAAGCAAAGAAACTGATATAAAAAAAATAATTAAATTTGCAAAATCAAAACTAAAAAATTTTGATTGTCTTGTTAACAATGCCTCCTTATTTGAAAATGATAAATTAGAAAATTTTTCATTGGATAGTTGGAGTAATCATTTAAGAACCAATTTAAGAGCGCCTGCACTATTGACGAAAGAATTTGCTAAAAATGTTAAAGGCAAAAATAATAATATTATAAATATTATTGATCAAAGAGTGTTCAAATTAACTCCTTACTTTTTTTCATACACTCTTAGCAAAACTGGTTTGTATACTTTAACAAAAACTAGCGCTATGAGTTTAGCTCCAAATATAAGAGTAAACGCAATTGCACCTGGGCCCACTATAAAAAATCAAAGACAGTCTGAAAAACATTTCAAAAAGCAATATTTAGCAACACCTCTTAAAAGACAAGTTGATGTGGAACAAATATGTAATGCTGTTGACTTTTTTATTAAAAATATATCTATTACTGGTCAAGTTTTGGCTATTGATAGTGGTCAAAATCTTAACTGGCAAACACCAGATGTAATGGGTAAAGAATGAAAAAGAACAATTTAAAAATTGTCAAAATAGATAAAAATAAAAGTTTATTTAATTATGAGAAGAAAATCCTAATTAACGAATTAATCTTGGATTTAAAACTTGGTTATTACGATTTTGAAAAAGAAAAACCACAAAAAGTTAAATTTAGTCTTGAAATAGACTATGAAGACAAAAAACCTTCAAGCGATAAAGATATCAAATCCATTGTTAATTATGGAACTATAGTAAAATTAATTACGAAACTTGTAAAAAAGAAACATTATAATTTCCTAGAAACTTTAGCAGAAGCTGTTTTTGACGAATTATTTAAAGACAAAAGGATTGCTAAAATAATGTTGAAAATTGAAAAATTAGAAATTTTAAAACAGTGTTCATCTGTTGGTATTCAAATTACCAAAAAGAGAAGCCATGATAAGCTCTGAAATAGGAAAAGAAGTAATTAAAAAAGAGCTACCTCTAGTCCCAAAACTTCCAGGCATATACAGAATGCTTAATGAAAAGAATGAAATTCTTTATGTAGGTAAAGCAAAAAATTTACCGAATAGATTAAAGAGTTATGTTGCAGAAAAAAATCATATAATTAGAACTGAACGAATGTTGTCTCAAACAAGAAAATTAGAGATAACAACAACATCTAATGAAAGTGAAGCTTTATTACTAGAAGCAAATTTAATTAAAAAACATAAACCAAAATTTAATATCCTTTTACGTGATGATAAGTCATTTCCATTTATATTTATTGGTAATAAAGATAAATGGCCTCAAATAAAAAGACATAGAGGAAAAAAAACAAAAGAAGGTTTTTACTTTGGACCTTTTGCCTCTGCTGGTTCAGCTAATTGGACAATTAAAATGATACAAAAAATTTTTCATTTAAGAGTTTGTGATGACACCGTTTTCAAAAACAGAGAAAGACCTTGTATTTTATATCAAATAAAAAGATGTTCTGGACCTTGTGTAGGATATGTAAAAAAAGAGGAATACAATCAAACAGTAGAAGATGCTATTGAATTTGTTTCAGGCAAATCTAGGAAAATTCAAAAAAATCTTTCTAACCAAATGGAAAAAGCAAGTGAGGATCTTGATTTTGAAAAAGCTGTAATTTTAAGAGATAGAATTAAAGCACTAAACATCATTCAATCTTCACAGAGAATTAATGAAGCAAACTTAGTTGAGGCAGATGTTATTGCTGGATATAAAGAATCTGGAAAAACTTGTATTCAAGTATTTTTTTATAGATCAAAACAAAATTGGGGCAATCAAGCTTTTTTCCCTAAACACGATCCAGATGAAAAGTTTAGTGAAATCCTGAATTCATTTGTTTCTCAATTTTATGAAAATAAAAGTGTTCCTTCATCGGTTATCCTTTCAGAAGAAATAAAGGAAAAAGCACTAATTGAAAAAACACTGACACAAAAAGAAGGTAAACAAATAAATATTTCAGTTGCGAAAAAAGGATCAAAACTAAAAGTAATTAATCAAGCAATTAAAAACGCAAAGGATAGTCTAAATAGAAAACTTTATGAAAGTCAGAATAATAAAGAATTGTTCGATGCAGTAGCTAAAAAATTTAATTTAGAAACCAATATAAATTTAATCGAGGTTTATGATAATAGTCATATTCAAGGCACAAATAGTGTTGGCGCTTTAATAGCCTACGGCGATGAAGGCTTTATCAAAAAAAGATATAGAAAATTTAATATTAAGCATAAAAAAAATGAGCAAGATGATTATGGAATGATGAGAGAGGTATTAAATAGAAGGTTCAAAAGAGCAGTTCAAGAAAAAGATAATTACCTTGCTTTTCCTGATTTGGTTCTAGTAGATGGAGGAAAAGGTCAATATTCAGTCGCTAGAGAGAGCCTTAATGAATTAGGGCTTCACGACATTCCAATTATTGCAATAGCAAAAGGTAAATTTAGAAATAGTGGAAATGAAACTTTCTTTCACGATGGCAAAGAATATAAATTCACTAGAAATGACCCTACCCTATTTTTTCTTCAAAGAATAAGAGATGAATCACATAGATTTGCCATAAGCGCTCACAGAGCAAAGAGAAAAAAAGGTATAAGCAAATCTCTGTTAGATCAAATAGAGGGGATTGGGGCCATAAGAAAAAGGGCTTTATTGAACCATTTTGGATCTGCAAGATCGGTTGAGTCTGCTAGCTTAGATGAAATAAAATCTGTAGAAGGTGTTGAAGAAAAAGTAGCAAAAAGGATATATAACTTTTTTCACGAATAATTATGTTAAAAAAAATTCCAAACATATTAACTATAGGGCGAATAATAATTGTTCCTTTTTTTGTTTTAGCCTTTTATCTTCCAGGATTTTATGGTGATCTTACTGCTTTAATATTATTTATTATTGCATCATTTACGGACTTCTTGGATGGTATGTTGGCTAGAATGTTTGGAGTAGAATCAAAACTGGGTGAATTATTAGATCCTATAGCTGATAAAATCATTGTTGCTACAGCATTAATACTTCTGGTTATGGATGGAACAATCAGAAATTATGAAGTAGTTGCAGCAATAATAATTCTTACAAGAGAAATTTTAATTTCAGGTTTAAGAGAATTTTTAGCAAAGGGAAAAATAAAACTTCCTGTTTCAAACCTTGCTAAACTTAAAACAGTATTACAAATGGTATCCATTGCTCTTTTATTGTCTGGAGATACTGGAAATAAAATAATTAATTTCCAAGATTATAATGCTCAAACTATAGGTATAATTCTTTTGTGGTTATCCGCTGCTTTAACACTTTTTACTGCATATCATTATATGCGAAAAGGTATTGATCACGCTATGTCTGAAGACAGTAAAGACTAGGCTGCTTTTTTCTTCCTAACTAATGCCTGATAACTTTCATTTAAATCAATAATAGTATCACAAACTTTAAACTGATTTTCAGCAATACAAGATACTGGAGTTACCTCTGCTGCTGTTCCAGTTAAAAAACATCCAACAAAATTAGGTAATTCGGTTGGACTAATTTTTCTTTCATGTACTTTTATATTTTTTGATTTTGCAATTCCAATTACAGTCCTTCTTGTAATACCATCTAAAAAAGAGTCTGGTATTGGAGTGTGAATTTCTCCATTTTTATCTTTGAAAAAAATATTTGCTCCAGTTGCTTCAGCAATATTCCCTTCGTGATCAAGCATTAGAGAATCTGTATATCCTTGCTTTTCTGCCTCATGTTTTGAGAGAGTACAAATCATATAAAGACCTGATGCTTTTGTATCCCATGGGATTGTATTAGGTGCTGGCCTTCTCCAATTTGAAATATTTAATCTTATTCCCTCTACTTTTAGTTTGGGATCAAAATATGATCCCCATTCCCATGTTGCAATCGCAACATGTATTTTTGTTTGTTGTGCAGAAATAGCCATCATCTCACTACCCCTCCAAGCAACAGGTCTTACATAACCATTTTCTACTTTTTGAGTTGCTATAATTTTATTAGATGCATTATTGATTTCTTCCTCAGTATATGGAATTTCAAAACCCATTCTTCTTGCAGAATGAAAAAATCTAGCTGTGTGCTCTTCTAATTTGAAAATTGAACCATCATAAACTCTCTCACCCTCAAATACACAACTAGCGTAGTGCATACCATGGCTTAAAACATGTAGTTTAACATCAGCCCAATCAACTAATTCGTTGTTGTACCATATTTTTCCAGATCGCTTGTCGTAAGGTATCATGTGTGAAAATTTTTTTAATTTATAACTGAAAAATATCTTTGTATCTTTAATATGTCAATATAACTTACCTTTTATGAAAGAACTTTTATATTTAAAAGATGACCAACTTAAAGATCTAATTGAAAAACTATTCGTAAGCTATAGAGAAACCTTTTCTGACTCTAAAAAAATATTAGATAGATATTCAATTGGTTTAGCACACCATAAAGTAATTCATTTGTTGTCAATGTATGAGGGGATCTCAATTTCTGAGCTGCTTAAGAGATTAAAAGTCACAAAACAAAGCTTAAATCGTGTTCTCAAAGATTTGATTAAACTCGAAATAGTCATTTTTAAAAAAGATGACCAAGATACTAGAGTAAAGCATGTTTTTCTTAATGATAAAGGTAAAAAAATTTTTAATGAAATTTTCAATTTACAAAAAAAGAGAATTTATAATGCTTTATTAAATTCAAGTTCTGAAGAAGTTATTAATTTTGATAATGTACTAAGTAAAATAATTAATGGATAAGTTTATTGCACATATACTAGTGGTTGATGATGATGATGGAATTAGATCTCTTGTAAAAAAGTATTTAAATGAAAATAAATTTTTAGTCACTACTGCTGAAAATGCAGAAAATGCATCAGAGAAAATAAAAATAATTAAGTTTGATTTAATAGTTTTGGATATCATGATGCCTGGTAAAAGTGGACTTGAATTTTTAAAAGAAAATAAAAAAAAATTAGATACACCAGTTATACTTCTCACTGCCAAAGGTGAAGCAAGTGAAAGAGTTGAGGGGTTAGAGATTGGTGCTGATGATTATTTGCCGAAACCATTTGAGCCGAAAGAATTAATTCTAAGAATACAAAACATATTAAATAAAACTATCAAAACAGATCAGAAAAGGGTTATAGAATTTGCAAATGTCAAAATTGATTTGAATAAACTTTTAATATTTAAAAGTGATAAAGAATTTAAGATTAATGCAACGGAAAAAACGATTTTAGAAAAAATGATTAATAACCCGGGCAAAACATTTTCTAGGGAAGATATTGGTCAATTAATCAATTTAGATAAAGAGAGATCAATAGATGTTATTATTACTCGGCTTAGAAAAAAAATTGAAATTGATCCAAAAAATCCAAAATTTTTGCAAACAATAAGAGGTGCAGGATATGTTCTCTGGATTGAGTAATTACTTAAAAAAGATATTACCAAAAAGATTATTTTATAGAGCACTTCTTATAGTTGCTATTCCAGTTTTGGTTTTGCAACTAGTAATAACAATTGTGTTTTTTGATAGCCTTTGGATCAAAACAAATAAAGGTATGACAAGAACCTTGGTAAATGAAATTAGTACATTTATTGAAGGCTATGAAAGCGAGCAAGAAAATAAACAAGAGTTGCTAGATCTTTTTTCCATATTTTTAGATTTAAATATTGAGTTTACCAATAACGAAAAATTACAAAATACAGATACTGAAAGATGGTTTAGTCCTATAGATAGAACTTTAAGAAGAGAACTAAAATCTAAATTTGGATTAAATGAATACTGGTTTGATACAACAAGTTATAAAGAATTAATTGATTTAAGAATTAAATACGAAGATGGTTATTTTAAATTTTTAGTGCCTAAAGATAGGGTTGCAAGTTCTTCAGCAAGAATATTTGCACTTTGGATCACAGTACCTGCAATTATAATGGTGATCATTTCTCTAATATTTTTAAAAAATCAAACTAGACCAATCACTAACCTAGCTCGTGCGGCTGAAAGGTTTGGTAAAGGAGAAAATATTGAAGAGTTCAAACCTTCTGGAGCCCTTGAAATAAGACAAGCAGGACATGAATTTGATAAAATGAGAAAGAGAATTGAGAGACACATAAATCAAAGAACAGAAATGTTATCTGGAATAAGTCATGATTTAAGAACACCTTTAACAAGGATGAAACTACAATTAGCTTTCATAAAAGATAAAGAAACTGTTAATAAATTGACTGAAGACATCAATGAAATGGAGAAAATGTTAAATGAATATTTACAATTTACCAGCTCATCACATGTTGAAAAAGATGAAATGTTTAATCTATCTGAATTAATTTCAGAAGTTATTGAAAAATATAATAATGAAAACATTTCACAAAACTTAACACCAAGAATTTACTTTAATGGCAGGAAAAATTTAATTAATAGATGTCTAAATAATCTAATTGATAATTCACTGAAATATGCAAATAAAGTTGAAATTAGCTTAAGTAAAAAAAATACTAACTTATTCATTATTATTGATGATGATGGTCCTGGAATACCAAAAAATGAGTATGAAAATGTATTTAAACCTTTCTATAAAATAGATAAAGGTCGAGCAGACTCAAAATCAAGTGTTGGTCTTGGTTTATCAATTTCATCAGACATTATCAAATCTCATGGAGGAAATATAATGTTGGAAAAATCAAAAATGAATGGTTTAAGGGTTAAGGTTTTCTTGCCTGTTTAACTTTTTTACTTTTTTTTTTCTCAAGTTTATTTATTTTATTTTCAAGATTCTCAACACGTTTTGAGAGTACTTCAAATTCATCTTTACTTGTAAGTTTCATTTTAAAAACAAACTCATCTCTTTTAGATTTTAAGATATTAAATAATTCAGTAGTTAAGTCTTTTGAAGATACTAGTCCCTGCTCTATTAATTTAGCAAACTTATCAATTATAAATTTAGAATTTTTCATATTTAAGATATACTTTATAAGTATTATTAAAAATGTTCATTAATAATTTTGACCCAGTAGCCTTAGAAATATTTTCTTTAGAAATCAGGTGGTATTCTTTAGCTTATATATTTGGAATTATATTAGGCTGGATTCTCGCAAAAAAATTATTTATCCAAGACATAGAAGTTAAAAATAAATTTGATGATTATTTAACTTATTTAATTATAGGTATAATTTTAGGAGGAAGACTTGGATATATTATTATTTATAATTTAAGTTTTTATATAAATAATCCATCAGATATATTTAAAATTTGGCAGGGAGGAATGTCCTTCCATGGTGGTTTAATTGGAGTTATTTTCGCATCTATATTTTTCGCTAAAAAAAATAATCAAAACCCATTCTTATATTTAGATATTGTCGCTTTAGTAGCTCCAGTCGGATTATTTTTTGGACGAATAGCAAACTTTATAAATTCAGAACTGTATGGAACTATAACTAATGTACCCTGGGCAGTAACATTTGTTCAAGTAGACAATCTTCCTAGGCATCCCTCGCAATTATATGAAGCACTATTAGAAGGATTATTTTTATTTTTATTATTAATTTATTTTAAAAAAAAATTTTCAAATAAACCTGGTGTAATTTCAGGATTATTTTTAATAATTTACTCAATCTTTAGATTTATTGTTGAATTTTATAGAGCACCAGATGAACAACTTGGTTATATATTTTTAAACTTAACAACGGGACAAGTAGTAAGTTTAATATTTATAATATCAGGGATAATCTTATTTTATTTAAAATATGAAACTCACTATGACAAATAATTTACCATTAGATCAATTTATAAATTTAGCTCTTTACGATAAGGATAAAGGTTTTTATATGAAAAAAAATCCTTTTGGTGAGGATGGAGACTTTATTACTGCTCCTAATATCACAAGATTATTTTCAGAAATAATTGCAATTTGGACAATTACTTTTTGGAAAAGTATAGGCTCTCCAAAAAAATTTAATTTGCTAGAACTAGGGGCTGGAAATGGTGAAATGATGAAAGTCATAGATGAGACACTTATAAATTTTCCCGAGTGTTACAATGCCTGCAGTTTTGTAATTCATGAAAAAAGTGATTTTTTAGTAGATGAACAAAAAAATAATTTAAATTCTAAAAAATTTTCGTGGCTAAAAGACATTAAAAAAATAAACTCAAACCCAACAATTTTTTTAGCTAATGAATTCTTTGATGCAATACCAATCAAACAATTTTTTAAAAAAAAAGATGGTTGGTTTGAAAGATTCGTAAATTTGAATGATCCAAAAAAAGCTGAGTTTAAAGATGAAAAAATTGATATAAAACAAATTGAGAAACATCTAAATTTTGAAATATCAAAAAATCAGAACATTATAGAATATTCGCCAGACTCATTTAAATATTTAAAAACAATTTGTGACTTAATACAAAAAAATGATGGAGGAATGTTGATTATTGATTATGGTTATGCAGATAGCAAAATGCATGAAACTCTTCAGGCAGTTAATAATCACAAATATTCTAACATTTTAGAAAATATTGGAGACTCTGATATTACTTACAATATAAACTTTCGTTCCTTTGAAAAATTTATAAATCAGTTTAAAGAAGTTAATTCAATTTTTACAAATCAAAAAAAGTTTTTAACAAATATGGGTATTCTTCAAAGAGCAGAAATAATCAGCAAAAATATAGCATTTTCTAAAAAAGCAGATTTATTTTATCGAGTAAGACGTTTAATAGATGAAAAACAAATGGGTGAATTGTTCAAAGTCATGCTTTTAAAAAATAAGAGAAATAATTTTAAAACAGGTTTTCAAAATTGATAAAATCAAAAAAACTCTCAAAAATTAAAATAATTAAACATGGTTTTTTTAATAAAACTGGTGGTAAATCGAAAAAAATTTATAAAAGTTTAAACTGTGGTCCTGGTTCTAAAGATAATCCCTTAGATGTTAAAAAAAATTTACAAATAGTAAAAAAAAAAATAAAAAGTACCGCTAAAAATATTTTTTTACTTCATCAAATACATAGTAATAAGTTTGTTTATATTAATAAAAAAAATAAATTTAGATCAAAACCAAAAGCAGACGCAGTAATCACAAACCAAAAAAACATACCAATTGGTGTTTTAACCGCTGATTGTGTGCCGATTTTAATCTGTGATGAAGGAACAAAATTAGTTGCTGCAATTCATGCAGGGTGGAAAGGTGCATTCAAAGATATAATAAGCAAAGTAATCAAATTTATGATCAGAAAAGGATCTAATCCTAAAAATATTACTGCAGCTATCGGACCTGCTATCTCGGCTAAAAATTATGAAGTCAAACAAGATTTTAAAAGAAAATTTATAAAAAAGGACAAAAATAATAATAAATTTTTTAAAATTAAGTACAAAAAGCTTTATTTTGATTTACCTAAATATGTAAAATCATGTCTTTTGAAGAATAAAATAAAAAATATTGAATCTTTAAATATTGATACATTTGATATTAATAATAATTTTTTTAGTGCAAGAAGAGCGTTAAGGCTAAAGCATGATGATTATGGTAGAAATATTTCAATAATTATGCTTTATTAGGTTTTTTAATGAAATTATTATCCGGAAATAGCAACAAACCATTAAGCAAGAATATTGCTAAATATCTAAAATCTAAATTAGTAAACTCTAGTATTAGAAATTTTTCTGATGGTGAAATTTATGTTGAAATAAATGAGAATATCAGAGGAAACAGTATTTTTATTATTCAATCTGTATCTTCGCCTGCTAATGATAATTTGATGGAGCTTTTGTTGTGTATTGATGCACTAAAAAGATCTTCTGCAAAAAATATTACTGCTGTAATTCCATATTTTGGATATGCTAGACAAGACAGAAAGGTAGTGCCTAGAACTTCAATTTCTGCAAAATTAGTATCAAACTTAATTACAAAAGCGGGTGCTGACAGAGTAGTTACTGTTGATTTACATGCAGGTCAAATTCAAGGTTTCTTTGATATTCCAGTAGACAACTTATTTGCAACACCTATTTTTGCAAGACATGCAAAAAAAAGAATAAAAAGTAAAAACCTTATTTGCGTTGCTCCAGATGTGGGTGGAACTGAGCGAGCAAGAGCACTAGGTAAGCTCTTAAATGTTGGATTAGCAATTGTAGATAAAAGACGACCAAAACCAGGTCAATCTCAAGTGATGAATGTCATAGGGGATGTAAAAGGTAAAACTTGTATAATTGTAGATGATATAATCGATTCAGGTGGAACAATAGTAAATGCAGCCAAAGCTCTTAAAGATAGAGGGGCTAAAGAAGTTTATGTCTATATAACTCATGGTGTACTCAGCGGTGAAGCCGTAAAAAAAATTAAAAATTCAGTAATTAAGAATTTAGTAATAACTGATACAATCGATAACATGAATAGAACTAAAGGTGTTAAAAACATTGAGGTTCTGTCAATTTCAGGGCTTATGGGAGAAGCAATTAAAAGAATATCTAATTCAACCTCAGTATCAGATTTATTCAAATAAATACCTTGAGTTATTAAGTAACTTGAGCTAAAAACCCTTGTTTTTATGAATTCATTAGACGCCAACATCAGAAATACCAAAACTAAAGGTGAATTAAATTCATTAAGAGATAATGGTAATGTGCCTGCTATAATTTATGGTGGAGAGGCTCAAAACGAGAAAATTTCAATATCTAAAAAAATACTTAAGTCACTAATTGAAAAAGAAAACTTTTTATCAAGTATCATAACTTTAAATGTTGATGGTAAGCCTCAAAAAGTTCTACCAAGAGAAATAAAATATGACATTATTTCAGATGAACCAATTCATGTAGACTTTCTAAGAATAGTTTCGGGTATAAAAGTTAGAATTGAAGTTCCGGTAAAATTTTTAAATCATGAAAAATCTCCTGGTTTGAAAAGAGGTGGTGTTTTAAACATTGTACGAAGAAAAGTTGAGCTAAAATGCCCAAGCGAAAAAATTCCTGAAAATCTTGTGATAGATCTTGATGGAGTTGATATTGGAGAGAGTTTTAAAATCTCTTCTATAAATCTTGACAGTGACGTTACTCCTACAATTCAAGGAAGAGATTTCGTAATTGCAACTCTAGCAGCTCCGACTGTTATGAAAGAACCTGAAAAACCTGCAGAAGCTGAGGCGGCTGAGGGAGAAGGTGCTGAAGGAGCAGAAGCGGCAGCAGCTGAAGGCGGAGATAAGCCAGCAGCTGAAGGTGATAAAAAAGAAGGTGAAGATAAAAAACCTGCTGAAGAAAAAAAATAAGTTAATTAAAATTGAATTTTATCCTCCAATATTAATATTTTATGCTACTACTTGTAGGATTAGGCAATCCAACCCCAGACAGTGAAAACAATAGACACAATATTGGTTTCAAGATTATAGATGCAATAAATAAAAAATTTGGACTTTCAAAACAAAAACCAAAATTCAAAGGACTTCTTACAACTGGTAATGTGGGAGAACAAAAAGTTTATGCAATTAAACCTTTAACATTTATGAATAATTCTGGAATTTGTATTAGAGAATTAATTGAATATTTCAAAATAGATGCTGAGGATGTTATCGTTTTTCATGACGATCTAGATGTAGAATTTGGAAAAATAAAAGCAAAATTTGGTGGCTCTGATGCAGGACATAACGGAATTGCATCAATAGACAAATTTATTGGTAAAGATTATTCAAGAGTGCGAATAGGAATTGGTAAACCAAAAGATAAAATGGAAGTTAGTGATTTTGTTCTTCAAAATTTTGATGAGGATGAAATGCTTGGATTGGAAAAAATTACAAATAACATCACAGATTCTATTTCAATACTTATCGACAAAAAATTAGATTTATTCTCTAGCACAGTAAATAATAAATAATGAGTTTTAAATGTGGAATTGTTGGTTTACCTAATGTGGGTAAATCTACACTCTTCAATGCTTTAACAAACTCAAGTAAAGCCCAGGCTGCAAATTTTCCATTTTGCACGATAGATCCTAATGTGGGAGTAGTCCCTGTTCCAGATAAAAGGTTGAACAAATTATCAGAAGTTTCAAAATCAAAAAAAACAATAAATACAACTATTTCATTTGTAGATATAGCTGGTCTTGTGAAAGGTGCATCTAAAGGTGAAGGATTGGGCAATAAATTTTTGTCCCATATAAGAGAAGTTGATGCAGTTATTCATATGATTAGATGCTTTGACTCGGACGATATTCAAAATGTTAATCCTGATGTTGACCCTATAAGAGATCTTGAGATCATTGAAACTGAAATGATGTTAGCTGACCTAGAATCTATACAAAAAAGACTTGAAAAAAATAATAAGAAAAACGTTGACGAAGATCAGCTTAAGATTTTAGAGATTGCATTAGACTGCATTAATAATGATAAAGATATATCAATATTAAATTCTCAATTTGACACAAAACAACTTAATCAAAGTGGTCTTTTATCAATAAAACCAAAGATTTTTGTTTGCAATGTAGATGAGCAAAGCGTTCAGGATGGAAATAAGTATACTAAAAACTTTATCGAAAAATTTGGGAAAGATAACACTCTAATTGTTTCTGCAGACATAGAAAACCAAATAAATGAATTAGCAGAAGATGAAAAAAAAAATTATATGGATATGATTGGTTTAAAAGGCACAGGTCTGAGTATGTTAATTCAAAAGGGCTATAAAATATTAGAACTTGATACGTATTTTACTTCTGGACCTGAAGAAACACGGGCTTGGACAATACAAAAAAACTGTACTGCTCCTAAGGCTGCAGGAGAAATTCATACAGATTTTGAAAAAGGTTTCATTAGAGCTGAAACTATATCTTATGAAGATTTTGTTGCTAATGATGGATGGGTAAATTCTAAAGCTAATGGAAAAATGAGATTAGAAGGTAAAGATTATATTGTGAAAGATGGAGACGTACTAAACTTCAGATTCAACACGTGACCATATCTTTTTCATGCTGAAGTAAACAAGAATTGTCAAAATAATTAAGTATATAATTGCTTTAAAGCCCATCTGATGTCTAGCTTCTAGATGAGGTTCAGCAGCCCACATTAAAAATGTTGTTACATCTTTTGACATTTGTTCAACAGTAGCAGTAGTTCCATCACTGTACTCGACTAATCCATCTGAAAGTGGAGCAGCCATTCTTATTTTATTTCCATACATATACTTATTATAATGAACACCATCATCCAAAGTCATTCCACTAGGAGCTTCTTCATAGCCTTGTAATAAAGAATATATGTAATCAACACCACCACCTCTAGCTTTAACCAAAACAGACATGTCTGGAGGGTATGCACCACCATTTGCGGCTTGAGCAGCTTTTACATTGTCATACGGCATTACAAATTTGTCAGATAATTTACCTGGTCTAGCAAACATTTCACCGTCTGCATTAGGTCCATCCATTACCTCAAATGAAGCTGCAATAGCCTTGGCTTGATCTTCTGGAAATTCTGGTCCACCTTTTTCAGCTAAATTTCTGTAACTTAAGTATTTCATTGAGTGACATGAGGCACAAACTTCTGTGTAAACTTGATATCCTCGTTGAAGAGAAGCTCTATCAAATTTTCCAAAAAGCCCTTTAAAACTCCAATCTGTTTTTAAGTAATCAACTTTTTCAGCAGCAAAAGAGAAGGTATTTGACGTACAAATTAATAATAATACTGAAAATATTTTAAGTAATTTTTTCACTTATTCTATCTTACTTTCTTTTTTCCTCGCTGTTGCTAAATTGGGCGAACCACCAAGAACTGGTTCCGTTATACTCAAAGGTACCGGTAAAGTTTTTTCTTTAAATCCTAAAACAGGAAGAATAACTAAAAAATGTAAAAAGTAATATGCCGTAGCAACTCTTGCAATTAACAAATAAAGTCCTTCAGCTGGCATTGCGCCTACATAACCAAGAATTAGAACATCAGCAACTAGTATCCAGTAAAACTGTTTATACAAAGGTCTGAATACTGCAGATCTAATTTTCGAAGTATCTAACCAAGGTAAGACAGCTAAAATTAATATTGCAGATAACATTGCCACAACACCTAACAATTTATCTGGTACAGATCTTAAAATTGCATAGAAAGGCAATAGATACCATTCAGGTACAATATGTGCAGGTGTTACCATTGGATTTGCCTCAATATAATTATCAGCATGACCTAGTATATTTGGTGAATAAAAAACAAAAAATGCAAAAACAATCATAAACATTAATAAAGCGAAACCATCTTTGATTACGATGTAAGGATGAAAAGGCACAGTGTCTTTTGAAGGTTTTTTGATGTCTATCCCAACTGGATTATTATTTCCAGGAACATGCAAAGCCCAGATATGTAAAACAACTAATCCTAAAATTAAAAATGGAATAAGATAATGCAATGTAAAAAATCTTGTTAAAGTTGGATTGTCTACTGAGTATCCGCCCCATAACCAGGTAACAATACCCTCTCCAACAAAAGGAATGGCGCTAAATAAATTTGTAATTACAGTTGCTCCCCAGAAGCTCATTTGTCCCCAAGGCAATACATATCCCATGAACGCAGCTGCCATCATTAGTAAGTAAATAATTATTCCAATTATCCAAATTATTTCTCTTGGTGCTTTGTAAGAACCGTAAAACAATGATCTAAAAATATGAATGTATACTGCTAAGAAAAACATAGATGCACCATTTGCATGAATATATCTAATTAACCAACCATAGTTAACATCACGCATGATGTGCTCAACACTTTCAAAAGCCATATCGGCGTGAGCGATGTAATGCATTGCTAGAGTTAATCCCGTGATGATTTGAGTAATTAAGCAAAAAGTTAAAATTCCCCCAAATGTCCACCAATAGTTTAAATTTTTAGGAGTCGGATAATCTGTTAAATGATTTGCAAGAGTTAAAAGTGGTAATCGATCATTAAACCATTGTCCTACTTTTGATTTTGGTCTGTAGTCGTGATCACTCATTAGTGTTTAGTTTATCCAATCTTAATTGTATTAGCGTTAACGAATTCGTATTTAGGTATTTCCATATTTAATGGAGCTGGCCCTTTTCTTATTCTTCCAGATGTATCATAGTGGGATCCATGACATGGGCAGAACCATCCATTGTAATCGCCTTTGTCATTTAAAGGTACACATCCTAAATGTGTGCAAACCCCTAACATTACAAGCCACTCTGGATTTTTAGCTCTATCCTCATCTTTCTCTGGATGAATTAAATCCTCCATCCTCACTTTTCTTGCTTCATCAATTTCTTCTTGGGTTCTTCTTCTTATAAAGACTGGTTTACCTCTCCACAAAACAGTTAGTGTGTTTCCTGGTGTTAATGCACTTACATCAACTTCTGTGCTAGCTAATGCTTTAACAGAAGCATCTGGATTCATTTGATCTATCATTGGCCACACCACTGCAGCAGCACCAACAGCTCCTACCGCTGTGGTAGCTGTAAATAAAAAATCTCTTCTTTTTGTTTTTTTTTCAGACACTTTTTAGTAGCTTTTATTATTATCTCTTTTTGATTTAAAATAGTTAATATACGAATTCATATAATATAAAATAATTATTTTACTACTGAAAGAATGACACAGAATTCAACAATTTTAGGACCCAAAATAGCTTTGTATGAGCCTGATATACCTCAGAATACTGCTGCAATCATAAGAACCTGTGCTTGTTTGGGTGCTAAATTAGAAATAATTGAACCATGTGGCTTTCTATTATCAGACAAACGTTTTAAAAGAGTGGTTATGGACTATATGGACTATAGTCAAATAGAGTTTTATCAAAGTTCGGAAAAATTTTTTGAAGCAAAGAAAAAACAGAGAATCGTATTGATGACAACTAAGGGTTCAATAAATTATACTAAATTTAAATTTAAGCCTGATGATACTATTTTGTTTGGAAGAGAAAGTGCTGGGGTACCCGAAAAGGTTCACAAGATTATTAAAAATCGTTTAAAAATACCCATGAATAATCAAGTAAGATCTCTTAATATTTCATCGTCTGTTGCCATTGTTTTGGCGGAAAGTTTGCGTCAAATTGAATTAATATAAAATGGATATTTCAATTAAAAAAGACTTAGCGAGTAATTGGTTTAAGCTATTACAAAATGCAATATGTGACGACATTTTAAAAATTGAAAAAAACAAATTAAATTTTCAATCAACTTCTTGGAATAGAAGCAGTAAAAAAGATGAGGGTGGTGGTGAATATAGAATTCTTAAAAATGGAAAAATTTTTGAAAAAGTAGGAGTAAATTTTTCAAAAGTTTATGGAAAATTTCCTAAACAATTTCAAAAGAATATACCAGGCGCAAGTAAAGATCCTAGATTTTGGGCATCAGGAATATCAATAGTTATGCACATGCAAAATCCCCATATTCCTGCAATGCATTTTAATACCAGATTTATTTGTACAACAAAGAATTGGTTTGGTGGAGGTATGGATGTAACCCCAGCAATAAAAGATGAAAGAGAGAAGAAAAACTTTCATAAAATATTAAAGGCAATGTGCGATAGACATAATAAAAATTATTATAAAAAATATAAAAAGTGGTGTGATGAATATTTTTATCTACCTCACAGAAAAGAAGCCAGAGGTATAGGTGGTATATTTTTTGACTATAAAAATGATAATTTTGAAAATGACTTTAAATTTGTCAGAGATGTTGGTGTTACATTTCAAATGCTATTTAATGAAATAATTAAAAAAAAATTAAAAAGAAAATGGACTTTAAAAGATAAAGAGTTTCAGTATATTAAAAGGGGTCGATACGCAGAATTTAATTTGCTCTATGATAGAGGAACGAAATTTGGGCTACAAACTGGTGGTAATGTTGAAGGAATTTTGATGTCATTACCCCCGATTGCAAAATGGAAATAAGAAAATGGATAAAGAGCCAATAACATTAAACGGATTAAATAAACTAAAAGAAGAATTGGTTTTTTTAAAAGAAAAAAAAAGACCTGAGATAGTAGCTGCAATTGCTGAAGCGAGATCCCATGGAGACCTTAAAGAAAATGCTGAATATCATGCAGCTAAAGAAGAACAATCTCATAACGAGGGAAGAATTGCAGAAATTAACGATATTATTGCAAGAGCAAATGTTATTGACGTTACAAAACTAAACAATGAAGGAAAAGTAATTTTTGGATCTACAGTTTATTTAGAAGATTTAGATACTGGTGAAAAAATTAATTATAAAATTGTTGGAAGAGATGAAGCAGATTTAAAACAAAAACTAATTTTCTTTCAATCACCAATTGGCAAAGGTTTGATTGGAAAAAATAAAAGTGATTTAGTTGAAATAAATACACCCTCTGGTGTAAAAAATTTTGAAATTAAAGACGTTAAATATATTTAACTTTTAACTATTTGTTGAACCTGCTTATCTGAAATTTGAAATCCGTTTTGAACCCAAGTTTCTTCTATCTTTTTTAATTTATTACCTAAAGTTTTACCCTCAGGAATTTGAAATTTAGATATTAATAGATCGGCCCCTATTGGCAAAGTTGGAATTACTTTCTCTTTATAAGTATCTAATAGTTTGATTAGTTTTTTCTCTACTTTGTTTGAGATAAATATTTTAAAATTAATTATATCCAATACAGCCTGTCGCCCATTAAAATAAAAAAATTTATTCAAGTTTTTCTCTGTAAAGTTGTTTAAAGTTACTTTTTCTCTATAAAAAAGATCTATTAATTTTAATCTTTTCTTATCTTTGTTAGATATTTTAAATTTATAAAGAAAATAATCAGCATTATCAGTCCCATCAATCACTAAAAGCGCAATTAAGAATATAAAGTCAATTTTTAAAAAATTCTCTGCAGCATAAGAATTTTGTTTTTTAAAATTTTTAATATTCTTTAATTGAGGGAAAATTATTTCTATGAGTTCTAAACTTTCTTTATCTTTGAAAAGTTTTAAAAATCCATTTGAACTAGTTATTTTTTTTAGCTCATCGATTAACCTTTCAGATGATATATTTGAAATTCCATCAATATTTTTTTTTATATTTTTTATTATTTCTGGCTGGTGCTCATGATTTGCGTAGTTTAAATAAAATCTTAAATACCTTAAAATACGCAAATAATCCTCCTGAATTCTTTTTTCCGCATTGCCAATAAAATTAATATAACCATCCTCCAAATCTTTTTTACCGTTAAATGGATCAAATAAATTACCATCACCATCTGCATAAATTGAATTGATAGTAAAATCCCTTCTAGAGGCATCTTCCTTCCAATCTAAAGAGAATTCTACTTCAGCATGCCTTCCATCAGTTGAGACGTCTTTCCTTAAAGAAGTAATTTCATATTTATATTCATCAATTATTGCTGTTATAGTTCCGTGTTCAATTCCTGTTTCGTAATAACTTATATGTTTGTTTTTAAGAGCCTCACAAACTTCCAGGGGAGTTAAATTTGTTGCTAGGTCAATATCATCAACATTTTCTTTTTTTATAACTTTTCTTACACACCCACCCACATATCTGATTTCACTTTTCTCTGAAAAATTATTAATTGCCTCAAAAATTTTATTTGCTGGTGTTGTTAAAGTAATTTGTTTTAAATTTTGACTGATATAATCAAGATTTTTTGATCTGGAAAAAAATTTATCTAAAAAATTTTTCATAAATGGCTGGGGCGCTAGGATTCGAACCTAGGATGCAGGTACCAAAAACCCGTGCCTTACCGCTTGGCTACGCCCCAATACTAGCTTCCTATAACATAAAAATATAAAATTCATATAGTTTTTGCTGTAACACACCAATAATTTTTATATTTTCTTTTAAATTTAGCTCTTGCCAATTTACAACTCTTTAATGAATTGTAATAGGCAACAATTGTTGATCCTGAACCAGTCATTCTTACAAATAATGGACTATTTATACTTTCTAAGAACAACTTTATTTTTTTAAGTTTTGGATATTTTTTGAGTGCTATTGTTTCAAGGGCATTTTGTTGATCAATCAAATATTTTACTCCAAACATGTTTTTTTTAGGTTTGTTATATTTTGATTTTGTATACTTTCGAACAGCTGAGTATATTTTTTTAGTTGAGCACCCAAAATCAGGTTTTACTAAAGTAGAATAATATTTTGGAGTATTATAAATCTTTTTTATTCTACCACTTGATGACAACACACAGCTGGATGAAATGGTTCCCAGAATAACATCAGAACCAACCCAGTCACAGATACTTCGAGTTTTTTGATGATTAGGATTAATAATTTTTTTTTTAACCAGATAATTAAACACACTTGCTGCGTTCATCGATCCCCCACCCAACCCAGCTTCTTGAGGGATTAATTTTTTAATTTTAACTTTGAATTTTTTATTTTTTAATAAATTTTCTTTATCTAGTATCTGAAATAATCTTTGAACAGTATTTTTTTTTCCAATATTTTTAGAAAACTTTCCATAAAAAGAAATGTGGTGTTTTTTTCCATTATGTTGATTTATGGAAATAACATCATGTAAATCTATGAAACCAATTATACTTTCAATTTTATGTAAAACCTTTTTTTTTCCAGTGATATTTAGTGCTAAATTTAACTTTGCATTAGATTTAATTTTATTAATTTTCATTTAGGAATTTTTAAGACCCTCTATTACTTTAATATTGATTTTTTCTCTCATATCGTCTTCGGTGTCATCAAAAGTTAATACGTTGTTCCAAAAATATCTTGCTTGAATTTTTCGATTTAATTTCCATAAAATGTCTCCATAATGATCATTCACAATTGGGTCATCTGGCATTAATTCTACAGCTCTTTTTAAATACTTTTCTGCTTCTACATAGTCCTCTATTAAAAAATAAGCCCATCCAATTGAATCAATAATATATGGATCATTGCTTTTTAAATCATATGCTGTTTTCAACATATCCATTGCTTCATTAATTTTATAATCACGCTCTAACCAAGAGTAAGCAAGGTAATTTAAAATATATGCATCACTAGGATCAATTTTAAGCGCATGCAATAAATCTTCATCTGACCTTTCATAATTGCCCATTCTTTCATAACTACCACCTCTACGATACAATACATCTGATTTGATAAGTGAATTGTCATCCAGTGTTAAAATAATTTCTGTATAACGATCTATTGCCTTTTCATAATTTTTAGAATTTTTATAAAAATTGGCTAAATCAAAAATCATTTTTATATTTGGATTTTCAATTTTATTAAATTTTGAGTCTATGTATTTAATTCCATTTTCATAATCCTGCTGTTGAATTATTATTTGAGCTTCTTTTTTTAATCTAAACCAATAATAAAATTCATCTTCTTTTTTAAAGTTTTTTAAGATCCTTTTTACTTTATCAAATTCATCATTGAGATAAAAATTTTCTGCAACCAATGACAAATTAAATTCAAACTTGGGATTCAAATAGTTTGACAAATTTAAGTAAAAATTTGATTTCTCAAAATTATCCTGAGAAGAATAAAGATTAGAGATTAAAAATAAAAACTCACTTACAAGATCATTGTGATCTTTGCATGAAAAAATTTTTCCAAAATCATCGAATTTTTCTTTGTCTACCCAACTTTTGCTTTGTGAGAGTAAAAGTGTTGAATTTATATAATCAATTTGTTCAACAACTAATCTTGCTTCATTTAATTTATTGTTATCAATTAAATGATTAAGATAAAAGAAAATGTATCTTGAATAATCACCTTGTTGATTATTTATTAAATTAAGAAAAAATGACGAAGTTCTTTTATCTTCAATATAACATCTTTGAAATGTCTCGGCTATAAGAGACAAGTTTCCAAAATTTTTTTTGTTATCTAATATTTTTTTATTTTTAAATGTATAAATATACTGTTTTAGAGTTTCAAATATAACTAGGTTTATTCTATCTTCGTCTTGAAATTTTAAACTTTGTGTTAAATATTCGTCAGCCTTTTTAAAGTTATTTTTTTTTAAACTGTCAATTATTAAAATTATATACGCATCATAAAAATCTGAATTAGATTTGTTTGCATTGTTATTTAATACATTAATTGCTTGAGGTACTTTGTTATCTAAAACTAAAGAGTTAACATATCTTTTTAAATAACTGTCATGTTTGTTAATTAATACCTTGGTTAAGTTAAAAAATTTTAAAGCTTCAGAATTATCTCGATTTTCAAATGCAACAATTCCAGAAAAATAATTTGACAAATCTCTTGAGTTGAAATCATTAAAAGTAGCACTTTTAGAATACAAGGGTGTCTGATAAGATATAAATATTAATAGTACTAATTTTAAAAATTTTAGGAACATGTAACCATACTATGACTAAAAAAGTGATAAATCAAAATACCAAATTAAACCAAGAACTAATTAATACTATTGAGCCAAAATTTATATTCGCTGATAAGCCAATAAATAGATTTAACATTTTAGAAACGAAAAATGGCACTCTGCAAACTAATAAAGAAGAATTACTAAAAAATTTAAAAGATCAAATAAATTCAATTGAAAATTGTAAATTGAAAGAAAATTCAAACAAAATTATTTTAGGTGAGGGAAATATAAATAGCCCTTTAATGTTAATTGGAGAGGCTCCTGGGGCTGAAGAAGAAAAGTTGGGTGTCCCATTTAGAGGTGAAGTTGGCGAACTTCTTAACAAAATGCTCATAGCCATCAATATTAAGAGGCAAAATATTTATACAAGTTATGCAATCAATTTTAGACTACCTGATGATAGAAAACCAACCTCAACCGAGATTAAAAGGTACTCAGTATTTTTGAAAGAGCATATATCAATTATAAACCCAAAGATTATCGTTTTAATGGGTAGTTCAGCAATGGAGGCTATAACAGGAATAAGCGAAAAAATCACTGCTGAAAGAGGACATTGGAAGGAAGTGATATTAAAAAACAAAACATTCCCTTTAATGATAACTTTTAATCCATCTTATCTCGTCCGTTTTCCAGAAAATAAAAAATACTCATGGGAAGATTTAAAGAAAATTAGAGACAAGATTAAAGACCTGAAGTTAAAAATTTGATGAAGATAATTGCAGGGGTTGATGAAGTTGGTAGAGGAAGTTTAATTGGACCTGTGTATGCATCAGCAGTAATTTTAAAAAAATCAATTAATCAAAAGTTATTAAAAGATTCAAAATCATTAAGTAAAAAAGAGAGAGAGCATCTATGTACATATATAAAAAAAAATTCTACTTGGTCCATAGGCAGAGCTTCTGTCAAAGAAATAGAAAAGCTGAATATACTTCAAGCAAGTTTACTGGCTATGAAAAGAGCCATCAAAAAACTTAAGAGAAAACCAACACACGTTCTGATAGATGGAAACAAAACTCCAGAGTTAAAAAATTATAATTTAAAATCAGTTATTAAAGGAGATAAAAAAGTCCCCTCTATTTCAGCAGCTTCTATAATTGCAAAAGTATCAAGAGATAAGTTTATAACCACTTTATCAAAAAAAAATAAAGGCTATGATTGGGATAAAAACTTTGGGTACGGAACAAAACAGCACTTAAAAGCTTTGAAAAAGTTGGGTATTACTAAACATCATAGAAAAACTTTTTCACCTATATCTAAAATAAATTAACACTACATCTAGTTACCTCCTAATTTAGAAACACTAATCGAGTCCAAATTTTTCAATCTCAGGTTGACCGAAGAATCCATTTGGAGTCTAATTAATTTTTAGAAATGAAAACTGATTTCAAAAATAAAATAATTAATGGAGATAGTCTCGAAGAATTAAAAAAAATTCCACGTGAAACTTTTGATTTAATTTTTGCTGATCCTCCTTACAACTTACAATTAAAAAGTGAATTAACTCGACCAGATAGATCAAAGGTTAGTGCGGTAAATGATAAGTGGGATCAATTTGAAAATTTTAAAAAATATGATGATTTCACTTATGAATGGCTTAGTGAATGTAAAAGAATTTTAAAAAAAGATGGAGCAATTTGGGTTATAGGAAGCTACCACAATATTTTTAGAGTTGGCACGGCAATTCAAAATTTAGGTTTCTGGATTTTAAACGATGTAATTTGGAATAAAAACAACCCAATGCCAAACTTTAGAGGAACACGTTTTACTAACGCTCATGAAACTTTAATATGGGCTTCTAAAAGTGAAAAATCAAAATACACATTCAATTATCAATCTTTAAAATGCTTAAATGATGATTTGCAAATGAGATCTAATTGGGATCTTCCAATATGCAATGGTTCTGAAAGACTTAAAAAGGATGGAAAAAAAATTCACTCCACACAAAAACCAGAAGCACTATTACATAGAATTTTACTAGCTACATCTAATAAAAATGACCTTATACTTGATCCTTTTTTAGGATCAGGAACAACGGCTACAGTAGCAAAAAAACTAGGAAGAAATTATTTTGGAATAGAAAAGGAAAAAAATTATTTTAAAGCTGCTGAGCAACGAATAAAAGTTACAAAGCCTATTGAGGACGACTTATTAGATACGCTAAAAAATAATAGATCAAAACCAAGAATTCCTTTTGGTTCATTAGTTGAGCTTGGAATAATTAAACCTGGAACTAATATTTTTGATAATAAGAAAAAAATAACAGCCAGAATTATGGCCGATGGTAGTATAAAACATAATCAAGCAGAGGGTTCTATACACAAAGTTGCGGCTACTATTTTAGGGGCTGAAAGTTGCAATGGATGGACTTTTTGGCATTGTGATATAAATGGACGAACTTATCCTATTGATTATCTAAGACAAAGATTAATTTCTAAAAATTAACTTTTATAAATTTTACCCAAATAACTTTCTAAAAATTTTTTATTTTTAGTTAAAATTTTTAAAAAAATATTTCTAAATATGATCATAATTGGATTTGATATATGGAATGCAAATTGATTGAAATTAGATCTACTGTTAATCATTTTTACTCTCTTTAATCTGATATCATAAAAATTATTATTATTAATTAAGCATTCATATAATTCATTAGCACCCTCAATTGATTGGGAAGCTCCCTGAGCAAATGAAGGTGAAAAAGCAAAAAATGCATCTCCTACAAGAAATATATTTTTTGGAGGATTATATAAATTTTTACTTACAAATATTGGAAATAATTTAATATTTTGAAGACTTTCCAAAAAACTTTGAGAAACTTTTTTAGATAATTTAAATTTAATTTTTTTTATAAAAGAACTCTCAGTAAAAAGATTGTAATTCTCTTGCTCATTTGAATTTAATTTATGTTTTAATATGCCAATAAAATTTAAATTTTTATCATTATTAATTGGATAAACAACATAATGAAAATTTGGTCCTAAAAACAAAGAAATATTTTCTTCATTTATATTTTGTAGATTTTCTCTCGATATACTGCCCCTAATAGCAATCGTATCATTGTAAATTGGTTTTGATTTATTGTTTGAAATTAATAACTTCCCCTTAGAAAACACACCGTCTGAAATAATTAAGTAATCGCAACTAATTTTATTTTTATCAAATATTAATTTTATTGAATCTTTATCATAATCAACCTGTTCAATACTGTGATTATATTTAATTATATCCTCGTTTATTTGTTCTTTTAAAAATTGAAGTAGTTTTGATCTTTTCAGTGTTGTGTATTTATAATCTTCAGAATTAAATTTTGAAATATCTAAGTCACAAATTTTTTTTGAATTTTTAATTTCATAAAAATCGATTTTTTTTGGATTAAATTTTTCTTCTTCAGTAAGAGAAGCGAAACCTATTTTATTTAAAAGTTTTACACTATTTACTGACAACTGAATTCCATAACCTTCCTCCATTTCTATTGAATTCCTTTTTTCATATATCGTAACCTGATAATCCTTATGATCTTTAAATAAATTGGCAATATACAAACCAGAAATTCCAGCACCAATTATTGCTATTTTTTTCATTTATGACTTTCTAAAAATTTTACTATCTTTTTTGTAAATGTTGGCAGTGTATAATTTTGAAGCTTTGTTGGATCAATCCAAAAATTATTTTTATTTAAATTATATTTATTTTTAAATTCAATTTTAATATTCATGCTCATGTTAGACATTTTAAAATTCAAATCTTTATCAAAGTTTTTAGGATTATTTACTTCCTCCATCGGGAAGATATTAAAATTTTTCAAAAAATTAAATTTATTATTTTTGATTAATAAATAATGATTATTTTTTTTATAAACATTTAGCTTGTAAAAAGTTTCCTTATCTTTTTTTTTAAATTTTACTAAATCAAAATTTTTATTTTTAAATGATTTGCATTTTTTTACTAATGGACAGTTCTTACAATTAGGACTAACAGGTTTACAAATTAGTGCTCCTAATTCCATTAAAGCTTGAGCATAATCACTAGACCTTTTGATTGATGTTCCAAAAATTTTTTTCTTCTCATTTAAATTTTCTTTTTTAATTTGATCTTGTTTTTTTAAAAATAAGTATCTCTTTAATACTCTTTCAATATTACCATCTAGAGGAATTATTGGTTCATTGAATGCAATTGCAGAAATTGCACTTGCTGTATAATCTCCAATTCCTGGAAGAGACTTTAAATCTATAAAATTTCTAGGTATTTTTTTATTAAAATTTTTAACAACGATTTGAGCTGTTTTTTTTAAATTTCTTACTCTTGAATAGTATCCAAGACCCTCCCAAAGTTTAACTAATTTTCTATCATCATATTTAGATAATTTTTCAATTGTAGGAATATTTTTTATAAATCTGTTAAAGTAAGGTATTACTGTTGCAACCTGGGTTTGCTGCAACATAAATTCACTTACCAAAGTGTAGTATTGCTTTTTTGTTTGAGAAACATTCTTTCTCCAAGGTAAAGATCTTTTATTTAAATCATACCAATTAAGAATATTATTTGTTATTGTTGGATCTTTCATATGCAATCTAAAAATAATACTAAGCAGAGAAACGCTAGCATTCAAGGATTAAGATCTTTCAAAGACACTTTGCCAAAAAATGTCAAAAAAATAATTAATAAAAAAGGTCATGTATATTCAGAAACACTGAGTAATTGGAAATATTTAGTTGGAAGTGAATTATTTAAAATTTGCTATCCAAAAACATTTAAAAACTCAAATAAATTTGGTGTTAGTACCTTAGTAGTTATGGTTAAGCGAGGACATGAAGTTGACGTAGAATATTCGAAGAAAGATATTTTAAATAAAATGAATAACTTTTTTGGCTATTCCGTTGTTGAAAAGCTTAAATTTATAAGTTTTGATGATGAACATGAAATGACGGGCTCGAGTGAAACAAAAGTTAAAAATGTGGCAATTAGTAAATATCAAGATAAGATTAAAGGTGTTAAAAACGAAAAGATTAAAAAATCATTAACAGAATTAACCAGGGTTTTTAGAGAGAAATGAAAAAAATTATATTTTTAATATTAATATTTTTTACTACAGTCTTAAATGTACAAGCTGAGGAAATTAAAAGAATAACTGTTGGGAACAAAGATGCAAAAATAACTATTATAGCTTTTGAATCATTGACTTGTAGTCATTGTGCAAATTTTCATAAAAATGTTTATCCTCAATTAAAGGAGGAGTATCTTGATACTGGACTCGCTAAAATAGAATTTAGACATTTTCCATTAGACATAGCGGCTTTTAATGCATCTAAAGTTTCTCAGTGTAAGAATGATGGAAATTCAGATATCCTTGAAAGTTTATATGCTAATCAACAAAAATGGGTAAAGGGAAGTTCAATCCAGGAGGCAAATAAAAATCTACAAAAATTTTTGAAAAATGAAGGATTTAGTATTGATTTTGATACTTGTATAAATAATAAAGAAATTGAAGATTTTGTATTAAACGATCGAATCGATGGAGCAAAGAACTTCAAAGTGAACGCAACTCCTACGATTATTATTAACAACGAAAAATTTGAAAAAACTCTAAATTATAAAAATTTAAAAAAAGCTCTAGAAAAACTGATATAAGTTAGTGCATGGAGTTTAAAAAAATCCAATTAAACGGATTTAAATCTTTTGCTGAAAAAACCAACTTCTTAATTGAGGATGGTCTTACGGGTATAGTGGGTCCTAACGGCTGTGGAAAATCTAATATTGTAGAATCTTTAAGATGGGTAATGGGAGAGACCTCGGCAAAAAGTATGCGTGGATCTGGTATGGAGGATGTTATATTTTCAGGAACATCTAATAAAGCATCAAAAAATATTGCAGAAGTATCTATTGAAGTTGAAAACAAAGATAAAGAAGGTCCAATACAATACCGCGAGTTGGAGCAAATACAGGTTAGAAGAAAAATAGAAAAAGATAAAGGATCTAAATTTTACATTAATGATAAAGAAGTAAGAGCAAGAGATGCGCAAATGTTTTTTGCAGATCTTTCGACTGGTGCACACTCTCCATCTATGATTAGCCAAGGAAGAATAGGTGCATTAGTAACTGCAAAACCAACAGATAGAAGAGCTATTTTAGAAGAAGCTGCAGGAATATCAGGTTTACACGTTAGAAGACATGAGGCTGAGTTAAGATTAGGTGCGGCTGAGAATAATTTAAAAAGAGCAGATGAATTAAGAAGACAGCAAGAAAAACAATTAGCAAATCTTCAAAAACAAGCTGAAGAGGCAACAAAATACAAACTAATTTCAGATCAAATTAAAAAAATTGAGGCAGGTTTGTATTATTTAAAATTATTAGAAATAGATAAAGAAATTAAAATAGAAAATGAAATTAATACTGAGGCAGAAGGAGAAGTAGAAGGATTTAATAACAAAATATCTGAATTAGAAAACTCAATTAAAACTTTTACAGATAAGGTAAATCCATTGAGAGAGAAAAATATTGAAAATTTATCAAGGATACAAAGACTTAATTTAGAACTTCAAAGTTTAGATGAGGAAAATACAAGAATTCAAGATGAGATAGAAAGCATCAAAAAATCAATTCAAACACTTGATGATGATATCACGAGAGAAAAAGGGATAATCATAGATGCTAACTCAAATGAAAAAAGATTGAAGGAAGAAAAAACTGAATTAATTGAGACAGACTCGAAGTATTTTGAAACAGAAAAATTATCTAATGAAGAGTTAGAAAGTGCAAAAAATAAACTTAAAGAAGAACAAAAAGCTGTTGATGAAGTTGTAAACAGTTTAGCAGAAGAAACTGTAAATATAAGTGTTGGTCCAATAAGAAATGTAAAAAACACTATATCAAGGGTAAAAGAATTAATAGATAGTAATGAAATAAATCAAGCATTAACACTTCTAGATAGATGTAATATGGAGCTAGATAGTTTTTTAAATGATTTAAAAAATGAGAGATCTAGAAGTGAGTTATTAGGAGTTAGCGAAAAATCAGAAAATATAAAATTACTCCAAGAAAAATATGCCGATGCATATAGTAAAAATCAATCAATTAAAAATGAGTCTATAAAAAGAAATGAAAGAATTAAAACCATTGAAACGGAAATTGAAAGTTGGAAAAATTTATTAACTAACTCAGAAAAAATGGTTAACGAACTAACACAAAGAAAAGAAAAATTGTCAAAACAATTAAGTGATTTAGAAAATCAACCTAGAGCGCAAGCTGAAAGAAAAGGTCAAATTTCAGAAAATTTAAGAATTTCTGATAAAGAAAAAATTGATAATGAAGCGATTATAGATGAAACAGATCAAAAAATTGAAATGTTAAGAACGCAATTAAATGAAATTCAAGAACAATCAATTCAAATCAGAGAAAGAAAAGCAAGCTCAGGAGCTACAATTGAAGGCCTGCAAAAAAGAAAAAATGATCTCCTTGATAGAATTAGTTCTGAGTTAAATTTAAATGAAGATAATATTTTAGAAAATTCAAATTTAAACGGAGTAGAAGAGCTTCCAAATTCAGTTGATCAAGAAGATGCTTTGGACAAGAAAAAACAAGAAAGAGAAAAATTAGGATCTGTAAATTTAAAAGCAGATGAAGAAACAAGTAAATATGAAGAAGAGATAAAAAAAATGGAACAAGATCGTGCCGATCTTGTTACCGCTATCGTAAAACTTAAAGATAGTATTAATGAACTTAATCAAAAAGGAAGAGAAAGATTGATTGAAGCTTTTGAAAAAGTTAATAGAAAATTTAATGAAGTTTATACAAAACTTTTCAATGGTGGAAATGCCAAATTAGAATTAGTGGACTCTGATGATCCACTTGAAGCAGGTTTAGAAATGTTAGTTAGTCCTCCTGGAAAAAGACTTCAATCTATAACTTTGTTATCTGGAGGTGAACAAGCATTGACTGCACTCTCTTTAATCTTTGCAGTATTTTTAACTAACCCTTCTCCTATATGTGTATTAGATGAGGTTGATGCACCACTTGACGATGCTAACGTAACAAGATTTTGTAGTTTACTTGAGGAACTAATTAAAATAACCAACACCAAATTCATAATTGTAACTCATCATGCTTTAACCATGTCAAAAATGAACAGACTATATGGGGTAACTATGCCTCAAAAAGGAATTAGTCAGCTTGTGGCTGTTGATTTACAAAAAGCAGAGAGTATGGTTGCTTAAACTATATAAATGCCAAAAGACCCTTTCAAAACTCGCTTAGAGATTGCAAAAAGCAAGATTTCAAAGAAAAATCTCTACAATAAGAAGAATGACCCCTCTCCTATAGGAACTGCATTCAAATTGAGCACAGAACTTGTTTCTGCAGTAGCTGTGGGGACAATTATTGGGTTTATTTTTGACAAGACCTTTGGTACTAAACCCTGGTTTATATTAATATTTTTTTTTGTTGGTGTAGTTGCTGGAATAACCAATGTGATTAGATCCGCAAAAAAAATGCAAAAATAAATTAGTATTATGGCAGCAAATCCTATGTCCCAATTCGATGTTTATAGAATTGGACCTGAAATTAAAGTTGGAGCATTCGACATATCATTTACGAACGCTAGTTTATTTATGATTTTAAGTACTGTATCTATTTTGTTAATCTTTAATTTAGGATCAAAAAAAAATTCAATACTACCAAACAAAATTCAATTATTAGCAGAACTTAGCTATACCTTTGTATCCAAAATGATTAGCGATACAGCTGGATCAAAAGCTAAACCATACTTTGCATTTATATTTTCTCTATTCATGTTTGTTCTATTTTGTAACATGTTTGGAATGATACCTTATACTTTCACTGTAACCAGTCATATCATTGTAACATTTGTGCTCGCAGCATTTATATTTATTGGAGTGACTGTAATTGGGTTTATTAAACATGGATTTGGATATTTAAAATTATTTGTTCCAAGTGGAGTACCTGCAGTATTACTCCCTTTAATTGTTGTTATAGAAATTATTTCTTATTTAAGTAGACCTATAAGTTTGTCAGTTAGATTATTTGCCAATATGATGGCTGGTCATACAATGATGAAAGTTTTCGGAGGCTTCGTAATTAGCCTTGGAATAGTTGGTGGGTGGCTTCCACTAAGTTTTTCGGTTGCGTTAACTGGTTTGGAGATCTTAGTTGCTTTTCTTCAAGCTTATGTTTTTGCAATCTTAACCTGCATCTATTTAAATGATGCATTAAATTTACACCATTAATAACAGAGGAGGATATAATGGAATTAGAAGCAGCAAAAATGATCGGAGCAGGTTTAGCAGCAATTGCTTTAGCTGGAGCCGGTGTTGGTATTGGAATAATTTTTGGAAATTATTTGTCTGGTGCAATGAGAAATCCATCTGCAGCACAAAAACAATTTCCTAACTTGCTTTTAGGTTTTGCACTTGCAGAAGCTACAGGATTATTCGGATTAGTAGTTGCGTTAATCATTCTCTTTGCGTTTTAAATTGATGGTTAAAAAAATATATTTTCAGTCAATATTTTTTAGCTTCTTTTTTATTAAAGAAGCTTTTGCAGCTGAAAGCGGAGGTATGCCTCAATTAAATCCAGAGTTTTGGGTTTCTCAAATTTTTTGGCTAATACTTACTTTTGGTATTATGTATTTAGTTTTATCTAAACTAATACTACCAAAAATTAGTAACAATTTAGAATCGAGAAAATCCCAAATATTAGAAAATATTGAGGCTGCTGAGAAACAAAGAGAAGATAGTGATGCAAAACTAAAAGAATATGATGAAATTATATCTAAAAGTAAACTTGAGGCTAATAGTATTTTCAATCTAGCAAGAGAAAAAGCGCTAAAAGACATTGGTGCAAAAAGAGAAGTGCTTGATAAGCAAATTGATAATGAAATTGCTGAGGCTGAAAAAGAAATAGATGCATTAAGAAAAAATGCACCAGATAAAATAAATAAAATTGCTATTGAGACTTCATCTGAGTTATTGCAAAAACTAATTGGAGCTGAAGTAAATAATAGTAGTATATCTGCAATTGTTGACGATCTATCTAAAAGAAATGGAGATAAATACTATGGCAATTGATGCAACATTTTGGGTAGCCGTATCATTTATTATTTTTTTTGGAGCGTTAATTTACCTTAAAATTCCTCAAAAAATTTCTGAAATGTTAGATAAAATGATATCTGACATTAAAAATGAAATTGATGAAAGTGAAAAATTAAGAACTGAGGCAAAAACACTATTAGATAACTCACAAAAAAAATTAGATACAGCTCAGTCTGTTAGCAACGAAATTCTTGAGAACGCCAAAAAAGATGCAGATAGATTAATAATTGAGATGAATGATAAGTTTCATAAATCATCAGAAATTAAAAAAAATTTAGCTGAGAATAAAATAAGTCAGATGAAAGAAGCGGCTTTAAAAGAAATTAAGGACGCATCAATAAAAATTGCCGTGGACTCAGTTAAAAAAATAATAACTACATCTGTAGACAAATCAAAATTAGATGCTGTGTTTCAAAAAAATTTAGATGAAACTAAAGCAGAGTTAAAAAAAATTAACTCATAATACACTTACAATTTTTCAAAAAAGCTATAAATTATTAAAATGAACTCTATAGTCATTGGATCGGGATTTGGCGGGATCGCAGCAGCGCTAAGACTTAAGGCAAAAGGACATAACGTAAAATTAATTGAAAAACATCCAGATCTAGGTGGAAGAGCAAGAGTTTTTAAAAAAAATGGATTTATATATGATGCTGGACCAACAGTAATTACTGCACCCTACTTAATTAATGAATTGTTCGAGTTATTCAATAAAGATCCAAAAAATTATATAGAACTAACTCCACTTAAAATTTGGTATCAGTTTATTTTTGAGGACAAAACTAAATTTAACTATTCAGGCGACGAAATAGAGATGAGAGACCAAATTGAGAAACTTAGCAAAGAAGATGTAAATGGATATGAAAAATTAGTTAAATTTACAAAAAAAATATTTGATAAAGGTTTTTTAGAACTTGCAGATGTGCCATTTGATAAACCTTTCGTAATGATGCAACAATTGCCTGCACTATTAAAACTTAAAAGTTATAAATCAGTTTACTCACTTGTTTCATCTTATATAAAAAATGAAAAATTAAGAAGAATGCTTAGCATGCATCCTTTACTAGTTGGGGGAAATCCCTTTACCACCACTTCTATTTATGGATTAATTCTTTATTTAGAAAAAAAATGGGGAATACATTATTCAGTTGGAGGAACAGGAAATATAATTAAAGGCTTAGAAAAATTAATGAATGAGGTTGGTATTGAAATAATAAAAAACAGTGAAGTTACAGAAATTATATCAAAAAATAATAAAATAAGTGGTGTAAAATTAAATAATGACAATGAAATTGGTGCAGATAATGTTGTTTGTAATGCAGATCCACCTGTATTTTATGAAAAAATGTTAAGTAAAAGCAACGAGAATTCCATGTTGTTTAATTGGAAAAAAAATCGAATGGAATATTCTATGGGTTTATTTGTTTACTATTTTGGAACAAAAAAAATTTATGAGAATGTTGAACATCATACAATAAAGTTTGGAGAAAAGTATAAAGAACATCTTGATGATATATTTGATAAGAAAAAATTAAATAACGATATTAGCTATTATCTTCACAGACCTACAGCGACCGATAAAACTATGGCCCCAGATGGAAATGATTGTTTTTATGTGTTAGTGCCTGTTCCCAACAATCAATCAAAAATAAATTGGGAAACTGAAGGTGAGAAAATGAAAAATCTTGTAATTGAAAAAATGGAAAAAGACTTAATGCCAGATCTTAAGAATAATATAGTTGAGGACTTTTATCTAACACCTGATTACTTTGAAAAAGAATTAAATACAAAATTTGGATCAGGGTTTTCAATTCAACCTAAATTTACACAATCCGCGTACTTTAGATTTCATAATAAATCTGAAATATATGATGGTTTATACTTTGTTGGTGCAGGAACACATCCTGGGGCTGGGGTACCAGGTGTTCTCTCTTCAGCAAAAGTTTTAGATAAATTATTTTAATGTTAACAAAGAATTATTTAGCTATTTACGCAAAATCTTTTAATTGGGCAGGTTTTTTTTTACCAAAAAAAACCTATGAAAAATGCTCTGCGCTTTATGATTTTTGTAGAGAAGCAGATAATATTGCTGATGATGAAAATAAGATAGAAGTAAAAAAAGATAATTTTATTAAATTTAGAAATAATTTTATTAATAAAAATTACGATGATCCGGTTATTAAAAACATGTGGGGTCTTATTAATGAATTTAGTATTTCAACTAAAATTGTAGATGATTTATTTGAGGGTATTAATTCTGATATAAAAGAAAATGTTAAACTTAATTCAAAAAAAGAATTATTAATTTATTCCTATAGGGTGGCTGGAACAGTTGGATTGATGATGGCTAAGATATTGAATGTTCACAAAGAACCATCTCTAAAATCAGCTATTGATCTTGGGATTGCTATGCAATTAACAAACATTTCTAGAGACGTTATGGAAGATAAAAAAAATAATAGATTTTATATCAATGAAAGTTTTGAGGACATAAAGACCACAATCAAGCTTTCAGAAAAGTTTTATGAAAATTCATTTTACTCAATTAAAGAAATACCGTTAAGTTTCAGATTTTCTATTTTAGTAGCAAGAAGGGTTTATAGAAAAATAGGATATAAAATCTTAAATAAACAAAACATAGAAAATTATAAAAAGTCTGGAAAAATTTATGTTTCAAATATTGAAAAAATTATTGAAACCTTTTTATCTATTTTTGACTTAATTAAGTTATCACTTATAAGTAAAAACGATGATAATATTAATCATGACCATAATTTAATTAATGAAGAAATAAATTTAAATGAAAGAATTTGATTATACAATTATAGGAGGAGGTTGCGCAGGTCTTTCATTAGCATATGAGCTGGAAGTTTATGAAAAATTAAAAGATAAAACCCTAGCAATAATTGAACCAAGAGAAGATTATAAAAGAGATAAAACCTGGTCATTTTGGAAAGTTTTTTCCCATAATTTTGATGACTGTGTCAAAAAAAGTTGGAATAATTTTACAATAAATACACCCAATAATACGAAATATATAAATTGTGAACATACGCCATATCAAACAATTGATAGTGGTATGTTCTACGAAAAAATACTTTCAAAACTTAAATTAAATAAAAATATTCAGTTTTTTAAAAGTATTGATGAAATAGATAAATCAAATTCAATTGTATTTAATAGTGTACCTAATTTTGAGAATAAACAGAGTGAGTTATGGCAACACTTTTGTGGAGTTGAAATAGAAACAGAAAAAGACTTTTTTGATGACGAAATTTTCAATTTGATGGACTTTGCTTGTGATCAAAGAAACA
Source organism: Candidatus Pelagibacter sp. HIMB123 (assembly GCF_052048195.1). Taxonomy (NCBI): domain Bacteria; kingdom Pseudomonadati; phylum Pseudomonadota; class Alphaproteobacteria; order Candidatus Pelagibacterales; family Candidatus Pelagibacteraceae; genus Candidatus Pelagibacter; species Candidatus Pelagibacter sp. HIMB123. The sequence goes on from NZ_JBNAIL010000012.1 coordinate 86,759, forward strand.
AAGTTCATTTTTTTTATACGTTACCATTTACTAAAAGGAATGCATTAGTTGAAACTACTTGGATATCTGAGCTAAATGATGAAAAACTCAAAGATTATGATGAACAAATTGACAATTATTTAAGTAACAACCTAAATATCAGAAACTGTAAAATCAATTTCAAAGAAACTGGTGCAATTCCACTTTTTAGACAAAAAAATATAAATAAATTAAATGAAATTTATATAGGCTCAGCAGGAGGCATGACTAGATTAAGTACAGGTTATACGTTCCTAAATATTCAAGAACAGAGCAGATATATAAGAGAAAACATAGAAAATATTAAAAATGTAAATTTATTTAAAATTAATTCAAAATATGATTTTTTAGATAAAATCTTATTAAGAGTTCTAAAAAATAATTCCAATGAAATGGGAAATATATTTTTCAAAGTTTTTAATTCAAAACCTAAAACAGCTATCAATTTTTTATCAAATAAAAGCAGTTTTTTTGAAGATTTAGAGGTAATTCTAAAAATGCCAAAGTGGAAATTTTTAAAAGAATTAATTTAAAATGAACAATAAAATAAAAAAAATAAATCTAAATCATTCATTTATTTTTTTCTTTGTTGTAAACATTTTTTGTATTTTATTGTTCAAGTTTAATAATTTTAATATTTCATCAATTTTGTGTTTACTTTTAATTTTAATTATAGGGGTTTCCCATGGTTCATTAGATCATATTAAAGGGAAAAAACTGCTTAAATTGTTTAATATAAAATCAAGTTATATATTCTACATTATATATATTTTAATTTCGGTATTAGTTGTCGTAACTTGGATATTGTTACCATCAATAACTTTAATTATTTTTTTAATGATCGCTTCCTACCACTTTGGCAAAGAAGATACACAATTTTTGATTAATGAAAAATCTTATTTCACTCAAATACTTTATTTTTTTAAAGGATTATTAATTATACTTGCTCCTTTGTATTTTCATTTTCAGGAAACAATAGCGATTTTCAAATTATTATTAATCAATAATGAGACATTTTATTCAAGTTTAGATTTTATTGAGACAAATAATGTAATTCAAATAGGAATATTCTGCAGCACACTATCTAGTATTTTTCTTTTCTTAAAGAATTTTGAAATCAAGAAATTTGTTGTTTTTTTAGATTATTTTTCAATTTTGATATTAAATTATTATTTATCTCCACTAATAGCTTTTACTGTTTATTTCTGTTTTTTACATTCAATAAGACATTCAATTTCTCTCGCTATTGAACTTGATCCAAATAGTATAGTTAATGGATTTAAATTATTTGTTAATAAAGCTTTACCTTTAACAATTTTAACTGCTATTTTTTCTTTTATTGCACTTTATCTAATGAATAATTCATTTAATTTAGAAAGTGCAATTTTAAAAATAATATTTATAGGTTTGGCGTCTTTAACCTTTCCACATATATTGCTGGAATATTTTTTAGAAAAAAATGAAAAATAAAAAATTAAAAATATTATTATCTGCGCCTCGTGGGTTCTGTGCTGGGGTGGAAAGAGCAATTGAAATAGTTGAAAAATCTATACAAAAATTTGGAGCTCCGGTTTATGTGCGTCATGAAATAGTACACAATAAGTATGTTGTAGATGATTTAAAAAATAAAGGGGCAATATTTGTTGAAGAGCTGGAGGAGATAAAGGATAAATCAAGACCGGTAATTTTTTCAGCGCATGGTGTTCCAAAAAAAATACCTGAAGATGCAAAAAGTTATAAAATGACTTATGTGGATGCTACATGTCCACTTGTTTCTAAAGTTCATAGAGAAGCAGAAAATCTTAATAAAGCCGGTTACCATATAATTTTAATTGGTCATGAAAATCATCCTGAAGTAATTGGGACAATGGGTCAATTAAAAGAAGGTTCTATAGATCTAATCCAAAATGAGAAAGAGGCTATAAACTATCAAAATAAAGAAGACAAAAAATTAGCATATATTACTCAGACTACTTTGTCAGTTGATGACACAAAAGAAATAATCAAAATTTTAAAAACCAATTTTCCTAATATAAAAGAGCCAATGAGAGAAGATATTTGTTATGCAACTACTAACCGTCAAACGGCAGTAAAAAATATTGCAAAGAGTTGTGATATGTTTTTTGTTATTGGAAGTAGAAACTCTTCAAATTCTGTTAGGCTTGTTGAGGTGGCAAAGAAATCAGGGTGTGAAAATTCACAACTTATTCACTCAGAAAGCTCAATACCGTATGATCAAATAGAAAATTGCAATACTATAGGTATATCTTCAGGAGCATCTGCACCAGAAATATTAGTTGAAAATTTTCTTAATGATTTAAAAAATAAATTTTCTATAAGTATCGATGAAGTTGAAATAATTAAAGAAGATGTAGTATTTAAAGTTCCCAAAAAATTAAATTAAAAATGGCTGTCTATACAAAAATAAATCAAAAAGAAATTAATATTATTAATAAAAGTTTTAATATTGATAAAATAAAAAGTTTTAAAGGCATTAAGCAAGGAATAGAAAACACAAACTATATTCTTAAATCAAAAAATAAAAAATACATTTTAACTATTTTTGAAAAAAGAGTTTTACAAAAAGAAATACCTTTTTTTATGAAGTTAATGGATAATTTGAATAATTCAAAAATAAACTGTCCCAAACCACTGAAAACTAAAAGTAATAAATACCTTATTAAATTAAAAAATAAAACTGCATGTATTGTTTCATTCTTAGAGGGTAAAGATAAAAAAATATTAAATATAAATGATTGTTATGCAATTGGTAAAACAATTGCTCGAATGCATGTGGTCACAAATAAAATAAAGCTTAATAGAAAAAATTCAATGGGTATTAGAAATTTAAAACCTTTGTTGGAGAGTATTAAATTTAAGTCAAAAAAGTATTCAAATTTAAAAGTATTCTTAAAAAATAACCTAATAGATATTAATAAAAATTGGCCTAAACAATTACCTAAAGGTATTATCCATGGTGACTTATTTATAGATAATATATTCTTCAAAAAAAATAAACTTTCAGGAATTATAGATTTCTACTTTGCTGCTAATGATTATTTTATGTATGAAATTGCTATATGCATCAATGCTCTTTGTTTTGACTATAAAAACAGAAAATTCCAACTGAATCATAAAAAAATTAAAAATTTAATCAAAGGCTATGAAAGTGTTAAAAAAATTTCAATAAAGGAAAAGAAATCTATAAATATTTTATGTAGAGGTGCAGCATTAAGATATTTATTAACAAGATTGTATGACTACTCAAATACACCAAAAACAGCATTGATTAAAATTAAAGACCCTAATGAATATTATCAAAAATTGCTTTCTCACAATAATTTAAGTTCATTTAAAGACTATTTAAATTAATGATTACTATTTATACAGACGGTTCTTGTTTAACAAATCCTGGTAATGGTGGATGGGCTGCCATTATAAATGATGAAAAAGAAATAAAAAAAATTAGTGGTAGTGAAAAAAACACTACAAATAATAGAATGGAGCTACTTGCTCCAATTAATGCACTGAAGGATATGAAGCCTGGTGTTGAAATAAAAATATATACTGACTCTCAATATGTAAAAAATGGAATAACCGAATGGATTAATACTTGGTTAGCTAATAATTGGAAAACATCAAAAAAAGAAGATGTTAAAAATAAAGATTTGTGGATTGAATTATATAATTTAAATCAATCACTTAATGTTCAATGGAATTGGGTAAAGGCTCATGATGGAAATCCTATGAATGAAGAAGTAGACTTATTAGCTAAAAAAGCTGCGAATTTAGATTAAATTTAAAAAGTTTTCTGCTGCTGAAATTTCACAAGATCCAGTATCTTTTTCTTCTTGTAACTTAATAACCTTCATATCTTCAACATACATCGTGTATCTATTTGATCTAATACCTAAACCTCTACCACTTTTATCAACATCCGCACCTATATCTTTAGTAAAGTTTAAAAAAGGGTCTCCCATCATAATAATTTTATCGCCTACATTATTTTCTTTTCCCCAGGCATTCATAACAAAAGGATCATTTACAGATATGCAAATAATATGATCAATACCTTTTTCTTTATACTTATCATGCAACTTAACATAACCAGGTAAATGTTTAGCAGAACACACTGATGTATAAGCACCTGGTAATCCAAATAAGACTACTTTTTTATTTTTGAAAAAATCTTCAATTTTTTTTTTAGTTGGCTCACCATTTTCTAAAACAAATACTTCTGAATTAGGCAGTAAACCATTTTCGTTTATTTTCATTATGTTCTATCTTTAATATGTTGTTTTACTTTTTCAATATCATTTTCAACAATATCATAATTTTCTTTTTGATCTAAAACAAAAGTTAATTCATTGGGCAATTCTGCTTTCACATTAATTGCACTTTGAATGGCACCTGGAAACTTGCAGGGATGTGCTGTTGCAAGCACGATATTGTTTCCTATTAAGTTATGTTTATCAAATGCTCCATACCCAATAGCTGTGTGTGGATCTAAAACTACTGCAAATTTTTCATATACATTTTTAATTACCTCTAAGGTCTCATCCTCACTCATTCTAGCTGATAAAAAGTTTTCGCTAATTTTATTTAATTTATCGTCATTTATTAAATACTGTCCCTTCTCTTTAATATTTTTCATATCTAGAGAAGTCTGTTGATCGTCTCCATTATTAAGATCAAATATAAGTCTTTCAAAATTACTGGCTATTTGTATGTCCATACTTGGGGAGATAGTTTCTGAAACTTTTTCTGCTTCATAACTACCTTTTGAAATTGCTCTATGTAAAATATCATTTTGATTAGTTGCAACAATCAATTTATCTATCGGCAAGCCCATTTTTTTGGCTAAATATCCTGCATATACATCTCCAAAATTTCCTGTCGGCACTGAAAAATTTGTTGGTTCATTTACATCTTCAACTGATAAATAACTATAAAAGTAATAAACACTTTGAGCAATAATCCTCGCCCAGTTAATAGAGTTTACACCTGACATTTTAATATCATTTGAAAATTTCTTGTCTGCAAACATGGATTTAACTAAGTTTTGACAATCATCAAAATTTCCCTTAATGGCTATGTTAAATACGTTTTCATCTTTACCAGTTGTCATTAATTTTCTTTGAACTGGTGAAACACGATTATCTGGATGAAGCACAAAAATATTAACATTTTTTTTACCCTTTATTGCATCAATTGCTGCAGCACCAGTATCTCCAGATGTGGCAACAACAATATTAATCTTTTGATTTTCATTATTTAGGTAATACTCGTAAAAGTTACCTAAAAGTTGCATAGCAACATCTTTAAAAGCTAAAGTTGGACCATGAAACAGCTCTAACACAGTTCTGTCTCCAAGTTTTATAAAATCTACAACATTATCCCGTCTAAATGTAGAGTAAGACTTATCAATAATTTTACTTAATTCTGCTTGTGACATGAAATTACCAATAAATGGATAAACAATCTTTTTGGCTAACTCTGAGTAGCTTAGTTTTTTAAAATCTTTAACTTCATTTTCAGTATATTTCGTTAATTCTTCTGGAATAAATAAGCCTCCATCATCAGCAAGGCCTTTGATAAAAACCTCTTTAAATTCAAAGGTTTTTGATGTGTCTCTTGTACTTACGTATCTCATTTAATAATTTTTTTTCCTGAAATATAAATATATTAAAAGAATTGAAATCGCCATAGAAAACCAAGTAATTGCATACTTCTTGTGATTATTTGAAATTTTAGCAGTAATCACTCTTGGTTTTGGAATTTTGTAATCCCCGTTTAAATAAATGACATACTCTGAAAAATTTCTTCCAGTAAATTTTGAAATATCTTCTCTATTCAAAGTAAACCAATAATTTTTCTCAATATCGTTTTCTGGTTTAAATGTACTTGGTTTAGTTTGTAGCATAAGAGTGCCGACTATTTTATTTTGATCAACTAAATTTATTTCAGGTAGGTTTTTTTTTTCAAAAGGTATCCATCCCCTATTCATTAAGTAATTGACGTCACCAATTTTTATTGGATTAACTACCTCAAATCCAGGTTTCCCTGCATCATTTAAATTATATAAGTAAATTTGTTTATCAAAATCAATATCTCCACTTGTTTTTATTCTAAGATAGTTTTTTTTTTCAACATTGGATAATTCCACTGGGTCGTTTTTTAAAGAATTTTCTATTTGCTCAATTAGCTCTAATTTCCAATTTAATCTATAAATTTGCCAAAACCCTAGGGAGAGAAGAATTAAAATAATAAAATAAACAAAAACTGAAAATAGTAATTTATTCTTCAAGGATAAATATTAACTTCCCCAAATATAAATTGCAGCAAATAAGAATAGCCACACTACGTCAACGAAATGCCAGTACCAAGCAGCTGCTTCAAATCCAAAATGATGATCTTTAGTAAAATGACCTAGTCTTCCTCTCCACAAGCATACTGCTAAAAATATCGTTCCAATTATGACGTGAAAACCATGAAAACCTGTTGCCATATAAAATACAGCTCCATAAATATGTCCTGAGTACGTAAAAGTAGCGTGATGATATTCGTATGCTTGCAATAATGTAAAAAAGAAACCAAGAATAACAGTTAGTGTTAAACCTTGTATAAATCCTTTTCTATCATCTTCTAATAAAGCGTGATGAGCCCAAGTAACAGTTGTTCCTGATAATAATAAAACTAGAGTATTTATTAAAGGAATGTCCCAAGGATCAAACGTTTCAATATCTTTGGGAGGCCATACATTTCCAACAAATTCATTTGGAAATAAACTTATATCAAAGTAAGCCCAGAACCATGCAACAAAGAACATTACCTCTGAAGCAATAAATAAAGTCATTCCATATCTATGATGAATTTGAACAACAGGAGTATGATGACCTTGATGTTCAGCTTCGATAACTACATCTCTAAACCACATGTACGCGCCATAAATTAATAACGCTAAACCAAGATACATTCCCCAGGAAATACCATTATGCATATAAAAAATTGCACCTATTGCTAATACTAAGCATGCAAACGATGTATAGATTGGCCAAGGACTTGGATCAACTAAGTGGTAATCGTGTTTTTTTTCTGCTGACATTTTTAGTGATTATGATTGTTTATAGTAATCTGTCGAGAAAAAAGTGTACGACATGGTTACATCTTGTAGATTTTTTGTTGTTGGATCATTTACAAGTTCAGGGTCTAAATAAAAAGTCATCACATAAGTAGCCTTCTCACCAGCCTTCAACTCTTGTTTTTCAAAGCAAAAACATCCTAATTTACTATAATATTTACCGAAACTTGCTGGCGACACATTAAAACTAGCAACACCATAAGTAGTTTCATCTCCAATATTCTCAACTTCAAATTCTATTCTGTTGACCTGGCCAACCTTTACATCAATCACGTTCGATTTTGCCTTAAAATTCCATTCAAGATTATTCACATTTGTATCAAACCTCACGCTTACAACCTTATCTAAAACTATTTTTGGGGCCTCTTTAGATACTTGGGTTGTTCCACCGAAGCCTGTGACTCTACAAAACAGATCATACAAAGGCACTGCCGCAAAAGACAATCCTAACATAAGGACAAAAATCCCAGCCAAAAGTAAAGGAGTTAATGTTTTGCTTTTAATCATATCTGTCTATCAAATACTCCAACGTTGTATAAAGTAAAAACAAATAAAAATACCATAAACGCTAAAATTGCTATTGCAGTTATAATATTTTTTTTCTTTGTTTTCTTGTCAGGCGTTATCATAAAATTTTATCAATTAAAAAAAGAACAAAAATCAAAAATAGATACAAAATTGAATATCCAAAAATAGATTTTGCTTTTTTTGCATCAAATTTGTTCTTTTTAAATTTATAAAGTTCGAAACATAAATAATTATAATAAATTGTCAAAATTAATGATGGGATTAAAAAAGTTATACCCACAAAACCAATAGCATATGGTAAAACAATTGCTGGTAACATTGTTAAAGAATAGATAAATATATTTAATTTTGTACTCTCAACACCATTTGTTAAAGGAAGCATTGGAATCTTTGCTTTTTTGTAATCATCTGATTTATACAAACTTAAAGCCCAAAAATGCGAAGGCGTCCAAAAGAATATAATCAAAAAGAATGTAATTGGCTCAAAAGTCAAAGAATTGGTAGCTATAGTCCAACCAATCACTGGGGGTAATGCTCCTGCAGCTCCTCCTATCACAATATTTTGTGGAGTCTTTCTTTTTAACCAAATTGTATAAACAAACACATAAAACAAAATAGTAAAAAGTAATAAACTAGCTGATATTCTGTTTGAATAATAATCAAGCGCAATTACAGAAAAAATTGAAAGAAAAATTCCAAATACTAGTGCTTGATTTCTATTTACCTTGCCTGTCGGAATTGGTCTCAAACAGGTTCTTGTCATAAGAGCATCTAAATCAGACTCGTACCACATATTTAAAGCCCCAGCTGCTCCTGCTCCAATTGAAACTAAAATTATTCCAATGATTGCATCTTTTGTTGGAATTATATTAGGAGCCATTAACAATCCAACTGCACAAGTAAAGATAACCAAAGACATTACTCTTGGTTTCATTAATTTAAATAATTCAGATAAATTAAAGGCGTCTTCTTGAGATAAGTTTCTATTTTTTAATTTAGACTTAATCATTAATTTAAAGTTAAAAAATCTTATTTGCTAAATTTAGCTAGTAGATTTTTCAACACCCTCTTCATCTTCAAACTTTGGTAATTCTTCAAAAGTATGAAAATTAGGTGGAGATGGTACAGTCCATTCTAAAGTTGTAGCGCCTTCTCCCCATGGGTTTTGTGCTGCAGCTTTTTTCTTATAAAACGCATAAGCAAGGTTTATAAAAAATACTACCAATCCAATTACAGAAATATAAGAACCAATTGAAGAAATGTAATTCCATCCTGCAAAAGCATCTGGATAGTCAGCATACCTTCTTGGCATTCCTGCAAGACCTAAAAAGTGTTGTGGGAAGAAAACCAAGTTTACTCCGATAAAAGTTAACCAAAAGTGTAATTGACCCATCCACTCTGAGTACTCATAACCAGACATTTTTCCAAACCAGTAATAAAAACCAGCGAAGATGGCAAACACAGCTCCTAATGATAAAACGTAATGAAAATGGGCAACAACATAATATGTATCATGCATTGCAGTATCAACTCCAGCATTCGCAAGAACTACACCAGTAACTCCACCAACAGTAAATAAAAATATAAATCCTAAAGCCCAAACCATTGGAGTTTTAAATGAAATCGAACCACCCCACATGGTTGCTATCCATGAAAATATTTTTATACCGGTTGGAACTGCAATGATCATAGTTGCAGCTAAAAAGTATGCTTTAGTATCAGTACTTAAACCAACTGTATACATGTGGTGAGCCCAAACAACAAAACCAACTATTCCAATTGCAACCATTGCATAAGCCATTCCTAAGTATCCAAAAACTGGTTTTCTAGAAAATGTTGAAACAATATGACTGATCATTCCAAAACCTGGTAAAATTAAAATATAAACTTCTGGGTGACCAAAAAACCAAAATAAATGTTGGAATAGAACTGGGTCTCCACCAGTTTGTGCATCAAAGAAAGCTGTTCCAAAGTTTCTATCTGTTAGAAGCATTGTAATTGCTCCTGCTAATACTGGTAATGATAACAATAATAAGAAAGCAGTTACTAATATTGACCAAGCAAATAATGGCATTTTGTGCAATGTCATGCCAGGTGTTCTCATGTTCAAGATTGTTGTAATAAAATTAACTGCACCTAAAATTGAAGAAGCTCCAGCCAAGTGTAAACTTAAAATTGCAAAATCCATTGCAGGACCTGGTTGACCTGCTGTAGATGATAACGGAGGATATATTGTCCATCCTCCTCCTACTCCTGTTTGACCTGGAGGGCCATCCATGAAAATTGACATTATTAATAAAATAAATGATGTGGGTAACAACCAAAATGAAATATTATTCATTCTTGGGAATGCCATATCTGGTGCACCAATCATAATTGGAACAAACCAATTTCCAAATCCACCAATCATTGCTGGCATCACCATAAAGAATATCATGATTAAGCCATGACCTGTTACTAAGACGTTATATAAATGATAGTTTCCACCTAAAATTCCATCACCAGGATGCATCAATTCCATTCTCATTAAAACTGAGAATGCTGTACCAATTACACCTGCAATAATTGCAAATATTAAATACATGGTTCCAATATCTTTGTGGTTAGTTGAATAAGCCCAACGTTTCCAACCAGTTGGTGTATGATGATCGTCGTGTGATGCTGTTTGTGTATACATATTATTTACTCGCTAGTTTTTTAATTTGATCTTCTTCATTGATTTCTTTTGCAAATTTGACTTTAGCGTCTAACAACCAATCTTGATATTCCTCTTCAGTAACAACTCTAACTTCAATTGGCATAAACGCGTGTTTAATTCCACACAGTTCAGAACATTGACCATAATAAGTTCCAACTTTTTCTGCTTTAAACCAAGTTTCATTTATTCTCCCAGGCACAGCATCTCGTTTTACTCCAAATGAAGGGAGTGCCCAAGCATGTAGAACATCATTAGCAGTGATCATTACCTTAACAACTTTATTTACTGGAACAACCAGTTCATTATCTACAGCTAACAGTCTTGGTTCGTTTTCTTTTAAGTCCTTAGTTTCGATCATGTAAGAGTCGAAGAAAATATTTTCATCTGGATACTCATATCCCCAGTACCATTGATATCCAATAGCTTTAACAGTTATGTCTGCTTTTGGAATTGCATCTTGTTTGTATAAAATTTTAAATGATGGAACCGCCATCACGATTAGAATTAAACATGGAATTAAAGTCCATAAAACTTCAACAGCAACATTATGAGTTCTTTTTGATGGAACTGGATTTGCTGAAGCTCTAAATCTTATACAAGCATAAACCATTAAAAATAGAACAAAAACACTTATTGCTATAATAATTGGTAACAGCAATTTATCATGAAAGTTAACTATATCTCTCATGGTCTCGGAAGCAGCCTTTTGAAAGCCTAGTTGCCAATCGACTGGTTGATTAGCGAATGCGCTTGAAGTGATAAAGAATGTTAGAAATATATATAAAAATTTTTTCATTTTTTTACCCTATATAGAGTGTCTTTTAAAAAAATACACTTTTACTTTTAGCGACAAAATATCAATTAATGGCGTAATTTATGATCGATAAGGCAGAAATTACAGCCGTTTCAGATCTCAAGATGTTTTCATTGATTTTAATTGATTGAACGTCGTTAAATTTGAGAATCTCTTCCCTTTCCTCCTCAGAAAAATCTCCCTCTGGTCCAATGATTACGCAAGTAGGCTTGGTGGTTAACTTTTTAATGTCAATTTTTGTATTAGCAGTGTTGAGATCAGTAAAAATTAAATCCATATCATTATTTAGAAAGCTTTTTAATTTTTGAGGCTCTTCAATTGATGGAACAGTTGTTCTGTTTGATTGTTCGGCAGCTTCTATGATTACTTTTTCCAATCTCTCTTTATTAATCTTCCTAACAATCGTTCTTTCTAAGATTAATGGTAAAAACTTAGTTACCCCAAGCTCCGTTGCTTTTTGCATCATGAAATTGAAGTAATTTGATTTGATTGGGGAGAAAGCTAACCAGAGTTCTTTGGTATTTTCTTTATTTCTTAATTGTTTTGTAACATTAAACTCAACTGTGCTTTTTGTAATATTTACGATTTTCGCTTCCCATTCTCCACTATTATTAAAAAGAGAAAAAACTTCTTTTTCTTTAAGTCTCATTACTTTTGAAACATAGTGAGATTGAGATTTATCAAGTTTGTCAGTCAAATTAAGAGATAAACTTTTTGAATAAAATAATCTAATGTTACTCATATTGATAAGTTAGTTTATGAAAAATATTAAAGCAATAATTTTTGATGCTTACGGCACCTTATTTGATGTCAATTCAGCTGCTGAAAAATGTAAAGATAAAATAGGTGATAAGTGGGAAGGTTTCGCCAATTATTGGAGAACAACACAATTAGAATATACTTGGCTAAGAAGTTTAATGAAACGTCACAAGGATTTTTGGCAGGTAACAGAGGATAGTTTAGATAAATCTATGAAAGCTTATAAGATAGATTCTTCAATGAGAAATGAGTTATTAGATCTTTATAAAATTCTTTCACCATTTAAAGAAGTTCCAGAAGTTTTAAAATCACTAAAAGAAAAAAATTTTAAACTTGCTATTCTTTCAAATGGTACTCCTTCCCTGCTTGATGAATTGGTTAAGAGTAATAATTTAGAAAATATATTTAATGATATTTTTTCAATTGAAGAGGTTGGAGTTTATAAACCAGACTCTAAAGTTTACGATCTTCCAATAAAGCAATATCGAATTCAAACAAATGAAGTTGCTTTTTTAAGTGCAAATACTTGGGATGTTTCAGGTGGTGGAAACTATGGTTATAATTCTATTTGGGTTAATAGAAGCAACAATACTTTTGATAATCTAGATTATATCCCAAAACATCAAATCGAAGATCTTAGTAAGTTACTTGATATATTATAAAAAATTCTTATTTACGAAATATGAAAAATATTGAAGTTAGTAAAATTATTGACCCCATCCCTGCTTCTGATGGTGCTGGAGTTAAATTAAAAAGAAGTATTGGTGTTGAGCCAAATTATTTTGATCCTTTTTTAATGCTTGATGAATTTGGATCAGAAAATAGTGAGGATTATATAGCTGGTTTTCCACCCCACCCTCATCGAGGAATTGAAACAGTAACTTATATGTTGGCTGGAGATTTTGAGCACAAAGATAGTACAGGTGGTGAAGGCAGAATGACTGCTGGAGACGTTCAATGGATGAAAACTGGAAGTGGAATTATCCATTCAGAAATGCCTGCTATGAAAGAAGGAAGACTTCATGGGTTCCAATTATGGATTAACATGCCTGCTAAATTAAAAATGAGTAAGCCTGAATATCTTTATATTGATGCTGATAAAATGAGTGTTCATAAAGATGATGATAAACAAGTAAAAGTAATAGCTGGAAAATTTGAAAAAGCTGAAGGTCCTGTTAAAGGACACAATGTTGAGCCAGTTTATTTTGATGTAGAATTAAATAAAGATAAAGAGTTCAATTTTAAATTACCATCTACTCACAATACTTTTGTTTATTTAATTAGTGGTGAAATTGAAATAGGCAAAAACAAACATGAAAATTTGAAAGATAGTACTTTAATACTTTTAACAAGGGGTGAAGATTTAATAGTTAAAGCTAAGTCAAATGCAAAATTCTTAGTTATTTCAGGCAAACCAATTAATGAGCAAATAGCTAGAGGTGGGCCTTTTGTAATGAATACCAAAGCTGAGATCTTGCAAGCAGTTCAAGATTATCATAATGGTACATTTGTAAAATAAATTATGAAAGCTGTAGAAATCAATAAAACTGGTGGACCTGAAGTTTTAGAGGTTAAAGACATTTCATTAGATAAGCCAGGTCCTGATCAAGTAACAATAGAACAAAAAGCAATTGGTCTTAACTATATTGATACTTACCATAGATCAGGTTTATACCCTTTAAAACTACCGATTGGTTTGGGTTTAGAAGGCGCTGGAGTTATCACTGATGTTGGGGAAAATGTGAAAGACTTCAAAGTTGGTGATAAAATTTCATATGCTGGCATTCCTTTAGGTTCATATTGTTCACACAGAAACTATCCAACTAAAAATTTAGTAAAAGTACCTGATAATATTGATCTTGAAATCGCAGCAACTTTGATGACAAAAGGTTTAACAACTTTTTATCTTTTACATAAAACTTATCCAGTTAAATCAGGAGAAACAATTTTATTTCATGCAGCAGCTGGTGGCGTTGGTCAGATTTTTGGACAGTGGGCAAAAAGTTTAGGTTGTACTGTTATAGGTACGGTTGGATCAGAAAAAAAAGTAAATATAGCAAAAGAAAATGGTTACGATCATGTAATCAATTATAATAAAGAAAACTTTGCTAAAAAAGTTTTGGAAATTACTGATGGCAAAGGTGTCCCAGTAGTCTACGATGGTGTTGGTAAAGATACATTAGATGGTTCAATTGAATGTTTAGCAATAAGAGGAATGATGGTTTCATTTGGTAATGCATCTGGACCGTTGTCAGATATAAATGTTCCAAAAGTAATTCAGCCAAAAGGTTTGTATCTTGTAAGACCCTCTATGCAACAATACCTTTCAACAAGAGAGGAATTAGATGAAGCCTCTAAAACAATGTTTGAAAAAATAAGCTCTGGTAAAGTCAAAATTAAAATTTATAAAAAGTATAGTTTAGAAGAAGTTATTCAAGCTCATAAAGATCTCGAAGGAAGAAAAATTTTAGGCCCAGCTGTAATAGTGCCTAATTAACATCAACATCCATATCTGACATATGGAGCTTAAGTGCATTGGTTGAAATTTGAATTTCTCTTATAAAAAAAATTATAGATATAATCATCGATAAACAACAAGATCCAAAAATTACTCTTGCTAAAAAAACTTCATCTAAATAAAGAGCAAATACAGTTAACATATTAAATAAAAATCCAAAAGCTGCGAAAAGTATAGTCCATCTTAAAAGAGTTATTCTGCCGCTAAGATTTATAAATTGCTTTTTCCACTCAGGTGGAATGTGTTTTTCGTAAACATGTTCGTCATGTAGCTGTCTAATTAAAATACTAAGAGAATGGAACCTGTTGCTATAAACTCCCATTAATAGAGGTATTGCTGGAAACATTAGTGCTGTGACTGTGTAATCTATATTCATACGAATCAATTTGATTATGAATCTAGCCTTTGTTATTTACAAGTAAAATATGAACCAATTAAATCTTTTCATTGAATTAACTAGATTAAAAAAACCAATTGGCTTTATGCTATTATTTTGGCCATGTGCATGGGGTTTAACATTGGCTTATGATTTTTCTTCAAATTTAAATAATTATTTTTTTTATTTAATTTTGTTTTTTTTAGGATCTGTTTTGATGAGATCAGCTGGGTGTATTGTTAATGATATTTTGGATAAAGAATTTGATGCAAAAGTATTTCGAACTAAAAATCGTCCAATTGCTTCGGGAAAAGTATCTATACGCCTAGGAATCTTTTATTCAGTTTTTTTGTGTTTTTTAGCATTATTAGTTCTAATAAATTTTAATTTATTTACTATTATTTTAGCCATGGCCTCTATGCCTCTTGCATTTACTTACCCACTTATGAAAAGATTTACATATTGGCCCCAGTTATTTTTAGGAATTACTTTTAATTATGGTTTAATTCTTGGCTGGACTGCAATTGAGGGTGAAATAAATTTCATTTCAATTTTATTCTATTTAGGGGCCATATTTTGGACACTGGGTTATGATACCATTTATGGATATCAAGATATTAAAGATGATGAAATAATTGGATTAAAATCTACTTCAATTAAATTTAAAGGAAATGCAAAAAAATTCTTAATTTCATGTTATTCATTTTTAATTATTTTTTTCCTTGGTGGAGGGTATTTTATGAAATTTAATTATATTTATTTTGTTTTAATGTTAATTCCTATTTTTCATTTATTTTTTTATCAATTAAAAACTTTTAATTTGAGAGATTCCTCAAGTTGTTTGAAGGCATTTAAAAGTAACAACCTATTAGGACTAATTATTTTTTTAAATATTTTAGCTGGTAAAAATTTAATATGAGAAAAGCAGATACATTTAAAAGATTGTACAAAGATTACACGAAAAAACATATCAATAAAATAATTCTCTCTGCTTTTTTTTCAGTTTTAGTAGCTGGAAGTACCTCATCTATTGCCTGGCTTTTAGATCCTGCGATAAAAAAAATATTTATAGACCAAGATCAAACATTAATTTTTGTTATTCCTATACTTATAATTTTAGCTTTTGCGACAAAAGGTATATCTTTATATATTGCAAAAGTTTTAATGATTAATGTTGGAGAAGAAGTGAAAAAAAAACTCCAATATGATATGTTAAGATCTCTAATAAGAGCAGACACTCAATTTATAGATAAAAAACATTCTGGTAAATTTATTTCAAATTTAATTTATGATGTAAGCCATATTACTAACTTACTTAGTATTGCAATACTTAACTTATTTAAAGATAGTCTAACTTTAATTGGGTTACTAGTGGTCATGTTTGTTCAAAATTGGAAACTATCTTTAATTTCAATTATTATGATTCCTCTAGCAAGTGTAGCGGCAAGAACATTAGGAAAAAGAATAGGAAAAGTTGTAACTCAAGCCCAGGAAAAATCTGGTTTTCTTACTAGTTACTTAGTTGAATTATTTAAAAATCATAAACTAATTAAAATATTTCAAAAAGAAAAATTTGAGACGAACAGAGCAGACCATCATTTGGATCAATTAAAAGATAAAAGCAAAAAAATTGGTACCGTTTTGGTCAGGATGTCACCAATAATGGAAATTTTAACAGGAATAATGATAGCTATATTAATTTATTACTCTGGAAAATTAATTATGAAGAATGAACTTCAAGTAAATAATTTTTTTTCATTTCTTGCTGCAATGATGTTGGCTTACCAACCGGTGAGGTCCCTATCAACACTCAATATGGTAGTTAATCAAGGTTATTCAGCAGCTACAAGAATTCTGCCAATAGTTGATACTGAAAATATGATTAAAGATAGAACAAATGCTACCGACTTAAATATAAGTAAGGGCAATATAGAAATTAAAAACGTTTATTTTAAATATGATGTTAATGAAAATAACGTTCTTGAAAATATTACATTAAATTTTGAGGGTGGGAAAATGACAGCTCTAGTTGGACACAGTGGATCAGGTAAATCAACAATATTAAATCTAATTCCAAGATTTTATCAACCAGATGATGGTGACTTATTAATAGATAATCAGTCAATTTATGACACTAAAATAAGTTCATTAAGAGAAAATATTTCATTAGTTAGTCAAGAAACAACTTTGTTTGATGATACAATAAAAAATAATATTAAATATGCCAACGAAAATGTAACAGATGAGGAAATATTTGAAGTTGCAAAATTATCAAATGCACACGATTTTATTGAAAAATTACCAAATAAATATGAAACAATAATTGGTGAAAATGGGGTTAGATTATCTGGTGGTGAAAAACAAAGGATATCTATCGCTAGAGCTATGATTAAAAAAAGTCAGATTATTTTACTGGATGAAGCAACCTCATCTCTAGACTCTGAAACGGAAAAAAAAATTCAAGATGCCCTCAAAATATTAACTGAAAATAAAACAACCATAGTTATAGCTCACAGACTCTCAACAATTTTAAATTCTAACAACATATATTTGATAGATTCAGGTAAAGTTATTGATAGCGGTAAACATGAAGACTTATTGATAAAGTCAAAGTTATATAAAAATTTTTATGAGAAACAAATTCAAAAATAAATATGTTTTTTATATATCAAATAATTTTAACATTTTTACTAATTTTATCTCCTATAATAATATTTCTCAGAATACTAAAGAATAAAGAAGATAAAAAAAGATATATTGAAAAATTTAGCTTCCCATCTAAAAAAAGAAAGGATGGTAAATTAATTTGGTTTCATGGCGCAAGTGTAGGTGAACTATTAAGTGTTATACCAATAATTAAAATCTACGAAAAAAAAAAATCAATAGATCAAATACTTGTTACATCAAGTACCTTAAGTTCTTCAAAAGTTTTTGAAAAATATAATTTTAAAAAAACAATTCATCAATTTTATCCAATAGATCATTTTATATTCACAAATAGGTTTTTAAAATTTTGGAAACCTGATGTAGCTCTTTTTATAGACTCAGAAATTTGGCCATCTATGTTTAAAAATCTAAAATCAAGAAAAATTCCATTAGTTTTATTAAATGCTAGATTTACAAAAAAAACTTTTGACAGATGGATAAAAATAAAAAGGTTTTTTAAATCTGTTTTAGAAAACGTTACAATTGCTTATCCACAGAATCTAGAAACAAGAAATTATTTAAAAAAAATGAAAATAAATAATATTAAATTAATTGGAAACATTAAGTTTGCAGAAAATAATAACATATTTAATGATAAATTGAATGAATCTTTAAATTCTGAATTAGTAAAAAGAAAAATTTGGGTTGCATCAAGCACACATAAAAATGAAGAAGTTTTTTGTGCAAAAAGTCACTTAGAATTAAAGAAAAAAATTAAAAATTTAATTACTATAATAATACCAAGGCACGTACATAGAAGTAAGGAAATAAAAAAAAGTATAGAGAAACTTGGTCTTAATGTAGAAATTCATAGCTCTAATAAAAAAAATTTAAAAAATACTGATATCTATTTAGTTGATACCTTTGGTGAAACTAAAAAATTTCACAAAATTGCATCTACTGTTTTTCTGGGAGGTTCAATAATCAATAGAGGTGGACAAAATCCACTTGAGGCTGCTCGTTATGGTGCTAAAATTTTACACGGAACAAACACTGATAATTTTAAAGATGTTTATAAATTATTGAAATCCTTAAAAGTTTCTAGAATTGTCTACACACCAAACCAATTAGCTTCTTCTATAACCTTTAAAAAAAATAAAAATATTGGCATTAAGATAAAGAAAATTGGAGATAAAGTATTAAAAAAAACTATAAAAGAATTAGATAACCTAATTATTAATGAATTTAAAAAAACCTAAATTTTGGGATTACAAAAAACCAAATATTGTCGCATATATATTAACGCCAATTGCTCTTTTAATTAACATTTTTCAATTTTTAAATTTCAAATTTAAAAATAAAAATAAACTAAAAATAAAGACTATTTGTGTAGGAAACTTTTATCTTGGCGGGACTGGAAAAACCTCTCTAAGTATAAAAATAAATAAAATTTTAAAACAAAGACAAATACGTGCATGCTTTGTGAAAAAAAAATATGAGGATCAAATAGATGAACAAAATATTCTCAAAAATGAGGGAAACCTATTCGTAAACTACAAGAGAATTGATGCAATTTCTCAAGCTGAAAAAGAAAATTTTGAAGTGGCTATTTGTGATGATGGACTTCAGGATAAATCTATAGATTATGATTTAAAATTTGTGTGCTTCAATACATTAAATTGGGTAGGCAATGGTTTAACTTTGCCCGCTGGACCATTAAGAGAAAAATTGAATAATTTAAGTCAGTATGAACATGTTTTTCTAAATGGAAATTTAGAAAACATAGAAGAAATTAGTAACGAGATAAATAAAATTAATCCTAAAATTAATATTCATTTAGGAAAATATGAGCCTATTAATTTAAATGAATTTAAATCAGATGACAAATACTTAATTTTTTCTGGAATAGGAAATCATAATACCTTTGTTAAAATGGTTAAAAATTATGGATTAAATGTTTTGGCAGATATTGAATTTCCTGACCATTACAAATATTCAGAAAATGATATGAATAAAATCATGGATAATGCTAATAAATTAAATTGTGAAATATTAACTACTGAAAAAGATTTCGTAAGAATAGATCATCCTAATAAAAATAAATTTAAATTTTTAAAGTCAGAGTTAAAAATAATTGATGAAGAAAAGTTAATAAAATACTTACTATAAAAAATGAAATATTTTTATTATTTTATTCAATACATATTTGTAATAACAGCATTTATTCTTTTTAAAATCTGTGGATTGAGAATGTCCTCAGCTATTGGAGGCAAAATATTTGAAAAAATTGGTCCGCTGTTTAGATCAAAAAAAATAATTCATGAAAATATAAAAAGAGCATTACCTGATATTAATAATGAAAATTTAGAGATATTAACTAGATTGATGTGGAATAATTATGGAAGAACCTTTGCAGAATATATTTTTTTAAAAGATTTTAGAGTTGGCAAATTTTCTTCAAATATTGAAATTGAGGGAAAAGAAATTCTTGAGAAAATAAAAAAAAATAATCAACAAGTTGTTTTTGTATCTGGGCATTTAAGTAATTTCGAATTGATGGCAATGTTTATAGAAAAAAATGGGATTAATTTATTAGCAATATATCGACCATTGAATAATCTGTTTTTAAATCCATTTATGGAAAAAATAAGACGAAAATATATTTGCAAGTATCAAATCAAAAAAGGTATTGGAGGAACAAAGAATTTAATAAAGTATAAAAAACAAAATTTTTCTACAGCATTGATGATCGATCAAAGGGTTTCCGAAGGAATTTTGTCTCCTTTTTTTAAACAGAAAGCCTTCACAACTACAATACCTGCTCAACTTGTAAAAAAATTTAATATCCCAGTTGTTCCTGTTTATATCGAGAGAATTAAAGATGTAACTTTTAGAATAACTATTAAAAATCCCATATTTTTCTCCAAGGAAAAAAGTATAGAAAATATTACTGGTGAACTAAATCTTGAACTTGAAAAATTGATATTAAAAAAACCAGAGCAATGGATTTGGTCCCACAATCGATGGAAATAAATTTATTTTTTGTCTAATTGTTCTCTTTTATCAAAAGCCTCTTTATAAGAAAAATATGCTTCCTGTAATTCTACATTCCAATAAAACAAATTATCCAAATTAATTTTTTTTCCAGATACTGCACAGATAACATAATCTCCATTTTCAATGATTTGAAAATTATTAGGTAAATACTTTAATTTTGCTAATTTTTTTGTCATTTATGGTTTATATAGTTTTATATGAAAGTTGGAATAATAGGAAGTGGTGGAAGAGAACATGCAATATGCGAGAGTTTAAGAAAATCAAATAAAATTGATGAAATATTTTGTTTTCCTGGAAATGCAGGAACTGCTGATATAGCAAAAAATGTAAATATAGACTTAGAAAATTTTGATAAAATTAAGGAATTCGTTTTAGATAATAAAATAGATTTAATAGTCATTGGGCCTGAAAAACCTTTGGTTGAAGGTTTAGTTGACTATCTTAAAAAATTTCAAGTAAAAGTTTTTGGACCAAATAAAATTGCCTCACAATTAGAAGGCTCCAAAATATTCACAAAAAAATTATGTGAAAAATTTAACATTCCAACTGCGAAATTTGGAATATTTAAAAATAATGAAGACTCAATTAAATTTTTAAAAAAAACTAAATACCCTGTGGTAATCAAAGCAGACAATTTAGCATCAGGAAAAGGTGTTTATATCTGTGATAATATAGATCAAGCTCAAATAGCGGTAAAAGAAATATTTGAAGGAAAATTTGGTGTTGCAGATAATTTACTCATAGAAGAATTCTTAAAAGGAGAGGAGATGAGTTTTTTCACAATACATGATGGTAAAAACTTTAAATGCTTTGGAACAGCTCAAGATCATAAGAGAGTTTTAGAGGGAGATAAAGGTAAAAATACAGGTGGTATGGGTGCATACTCACCATCAAGATTAATTAACAAAGAGATAAAAGAAAAAATTATAAATAAAATAATCAAACCTACTTTGAAAGGATTGTCAGAAATAGGAACACAGTATAGTGGATTTCTGTATTCAGGTTTGATGATAGTAAATAATGAACCTTATTTAATTGAATATAATGTTAGAATGGGTGATCCTGAATGCCAAACCATACTTCCAAAACTTAAAACTGATCTTTTTGACATATTTAATGCTTGCTGTGATCAGAATTTAAATAAAGTTAATATTGAATGGTTAAATAAAAAAAGTATTTGTGTTGTTGTTTGCTCCAAAGGGTATCCAGAAAATTTCAAAAAAAATATAGAAATTAATAACTTGGGAAAAATGAAATTGGATAATTATAATCACTTGTTTCACGCAGGTACAAAAATTGAAAATAAAAAAGTATATGCAATTGGAGGAAGGGTTTTAAATTTTGTATCACTATCAGATAATTTTGCTGACGCAAAAAATAATATAATCAACAATATATCTGAGCTAAGCTGGACTGGTGGCTTCTACAGAAAAGATATTGGGTATAAAGTAATTAATAGATGAGAATAATATCTGGCTCATTAAAAGGAAAAAAAATTCTACTACCTAAAAATAATGAAACTAGACCATTAAAAGATTTGGCAAAAGAATCCATATTTAATGTAATAAATCATTCAAATAAATTTAATTTAAATATAAATAAAGCTAATGTTTTAGATATTTTTTCAGGTGTTGGATCCTTTGGTCTAGAATGCTTGTCCAGAGGAGTAGATCAAGTGGTATTCGTGGAAAACTATTCTGAAGCCCTAACAATATTAAAAAAAAATTTAACTAATCTCATTTCAAAAAATAACTATAGAATTATTGAGCAAGATGCATATGACGATGGAACATTAGCTCAACTAAATTATAAATTTAATATAATTTTTTTAGATCCACCTTTTAAATATAAAAATATAGAAAACATTTTACTTAATATAAAAAAAAATGAGCTTCTAGATGAGAGCGGTATAATAATCATACATAGACATAAAAATTCGAAAGACAATTTACCATCAGATTTTTCTATTATTGAAGAAAAAAAATATGGTATTTCAAAAATAATATTTTTAAGTTTTTTTAATTAATAATTTTTGAGTTTCTTTTTTAATTAATTCAACTGCAGGCTGATCATATGGGTTTAAATCTAAACATTTTCCAAGTAAAATTGTCTCTAAAATAAAAAAACTAAATAACTCTCCTAAAGTTTTTTCATCTCTTTTTTTAATTTCAAAACTTCGAAATGGGATATTTTTATTTTTGAATATATTCTCTGATGCAGTTTTTTGAGCACTTAAAATATCTGATAAGCTTTTATTTCTTAAATTATTATCAGATTTTAAAAGTAAGGAATTTTTTATTTTTAAAGATTTGAAATCATTTACATAAAAAAAAGTAAAAAAATTATTTTTAAATCCATCTAAATAGAGCTGCATAACACTATGATTGTCTTTCGGCATGGTTGAAACTATTGGCAAGAAACCTTTTTTTTTCTTACCAAGGCTTTCTGCAACTAATTGTTGATACCACTTAAAAATACTATCAGACCTTTCATCATAATTTATTATGATTGAATTAAATTTTTTTTTTTTTGACAGATATAAAAGTGATGCAACATTAGAAATTAAATTATTGATAAAATTTTTATTTTTTATCAAGCTATTAAATCTCTTAAAATTATTTGGACTTAAACCCATTAGTTCAGCTGGTACCATACCAACTTCAGATAATACGGAATATCTACCACCTATATAGTTATTATGATGAATAATATCTCCTTTTAATTTTTCTGCTAAAAAATATAAATTGCTATTTTTCTTTTCCGTTATGAATATATTTTTATCTTTTTTTTTAATTAAAATAGAAGCATTAGATATTGTTTCAATTGTATTTCCAGATTTAGAAATTATTAGATTAACGAAAGTTTTTTTTTTATCAGGTTTATTTTGGGCTTGTAGATTATTTACAAAAATAAATTTTTTTTTAATTTTACTATTTAAGAAATCATAAATTGCGTGTGAGCCTAAAGAGGAACCTCCCATACCAATTATTCTAAAATTGTTAAACTTATAATATTTAGATAATGATGATTTTTTAAAAGAGCTTTGATAATTTTTTCCGAGTGATTTTAATACTTCATTATCTTCATTTAAAATAATCTTCAATTTTTTTTTAATAGAACTACTATTGATTTTATTTTTAAAAGGAATGAGTTTTATATTCTCAGTAAACATCAATTTTGTTTAATTTTTTCTAATAACTGTTTTTCCAAAGTATCATTTTTTGAATCTGAACTTTCTGATTTATTTTTTGTGCTATCTTCAGATATAATTAACAGCTCTTTTAATTCGTCTTCATCATCATTCTGCTCATCTCTATCTTGATTTGGTATTGGCAATTCATCAAAATCAGGTGGCAATTTTAAAGGATTTTTTTTTTCTACTAAAAATTCGTCAGTACTATCTTTTTTTTGAGAAGAAAAAGCTTCTTTAACAGTTCCGCAAGAATTTAAAGTAGTTAGAATTAAAATAAATAGAACTACAAATTTAAAATTTTTCATAATCTTTGACATTATTATTACCAATAAATTCAGATAATATCATAAAAAATACTCCTAACGTTATAAATACATCAGCAATATTAAATATAAACCAATGAAAGTCACCGATATGAAAATCTATAAAATCAGGAACAGCTTTATAAAATATTCGATCAAAAACATTTCCTAGTGCCCCACTTAAAATTATGAGAAGAGCGTATTTTTTAAATCCTTTGCTTTTAATAAGCATAAAAAAAATAATAAGAATAATTATAACAATAAATAGAGTTAAGATATTATAAAAATACTTTTCATCAAAAGAAAATAATCCAAAAGCAATTCCCTCATTCCAAATTAAAGTTATATTTAAAAATTCTGAAGAAAATATTTGAGATCCTAAAAATTTCTTGTCTAGATAAATTACATAAATTTTTGAAATTCTATCGAATAAAAAAATCAGTACAATCAAAGATAAATTAATAATAAAATTTTTTCCTGAGTTTTTAATTATCATTCCTAATTCAAAGCACAATTAGCTCTATCACAAACTGCTTCTTTTATCTTCCAGCAAATCGAACACTTTGATCCTTTTGCTTTAGAAGTGATTGCTGTTGTTTCGACATCATCTTTATAAATAACTTCAGCTTTTGAAGTAATACAAAGTTCAGAAAAATCAGTATTTTCAGTAAGATCTTTTAATTTTTGACTCAATTGGATTTTCAAATTAGCTTCTAAGCTTGATCCTATTTCTTTACTAGCTCTTTTTTCTTCAATACTTATATTACAAATATTTCGAATTTTAATTAATTCACTCCATTTATCGCTAAGTTTTTTATTTTTAAATTTATCAGGAAATTCTAGAAATTTTTCAAGGTGAATACTTTTTTGATCTTTAAATAACAACTTAAAAATTTCTTCAGTTGTGAAAGACAAAATAGGAGCAAACCATTTTAATAGTGCATTTAAAATTACATTAAGTAGTAAAATAGTTGATTTTCTTTTTTTTGAGTCTTTAGGATCACAATAAAGATTATCTTTTCTAATATCAAAATAGAAAGCAGATAAATCAACAGTGCAGAAATTTAGTAGTTCTTTATATAAATTGTGAAAATCATAATTCCTGAAATATTTTTTAAATTTATCATTTAATACAAAAATTTTATGTAACATAAATTGCTCTAACTCAGGTAGCTCAGATAAATCTAGATCATCTAAATTTATATTTTCAAAATTATCATTAATGTTTCCAAGCAAATATCTGAATGTATTTCTAATCTTTCTATATGAATCGGCGTGTTGATCTAATATTGAATAATCTATTCTTAAATCTTCTGCATAATTTGATGATGCTACCCATATCCTTAAAATATCAGCTCCATATTTTTTTAGAATATCCTCAGGTGCAATTACATTTCCCAAAGATTTAGACATTTTTAAACCTTTGCCGTCTACAACAAATCCATGAGATAAAATGGACTCAAATGGTGCTCTTCCTCTAGTTCCACAAGATTCTAATAATGATGAATGAAACCAACCTCTGTGTTGGTCTGAACCCTCTAAATACATTGATGCTGGCCATTTTAAATCATCCCTTTTTTCAAGAACAAACGAATGAGTTGAACCGCTATCGAACCAAACCTCAACAATGTCACTTAATTTTTCGAAATCCTCAGCTTTATACTTGTTTCCTAAAAATCTTTGAGGATCGTCTGAAAACCAACAATCTGAACCTTCTTTTTCATAAATAGAAGCAATATTTTCAATAACCTCATCGTCAACTAAAATTTCTTTTGTTTTTTTATTTACAAAAATTGGAAGAGGTACTCCCCAAACTCTTTGTCTTGATACGCACCAATCAGGCCTTGTTTCTATCATTGATTTTAATCTCTCTTTACCTTTACTTGGATAGAAAGTTGTTTCATCAATAGCCTTTAATGCTTTATCTCTTAGTTTATGACTTTCCATTGAAATAAACCATTGAGGTGTAGCTCTATGAACAAGTGGAGCTTTGGATCTCCATGAGTGTGGATAGGAATGAACCAACTCACCATTAAATAATAAATTTTTTTGTTCTCTAAGTTTTTCAATAACGATAGGATTTGCTTTAAAAATATGAATTCCTTCAAACAATTTAACATTGTTTGTATATTTTCCATCTCCATCAACTGTTTCTATTGCTTTGATTCCATTATTCAAACAAAGGTTAAAGTCGTCAGGTCCGTGACTAGGTGCGCAGTGAACTATTCCAGTTCCTTGCTCAGTAGTTACAAATCTAGCCTCAAGCATTGGGATATCATATTCATAGCCAAGATATAAAAAAGGATGACTACAAATAGTATTACTAAATTCTTTTCCTTTAAAGGTATGAATTTTTTTATAGTTTTTTAGTCCACACTCTTTAACAACTGATTCTAGTAAAGCATCTGCAATGACAATTTTTCTATTTTTAAAATCTCCTTCATCACTTATTTCTAATATTATATAATCAAGAGACTCGTTATATGCTAAAGCTTTATTCGCTGGTATTGTCCATGGAGTTGTTGTCCAAATAACTATTTCACTTCCAAGTAAATCTTTTAAATTAGATGATTTAACTTTAAACGAAGTGTAAATTGTATCTGATTTATGGTCTTGATATTCTACCTCAGCATCTGCAAGCGCAGTTTTCTCAACTGTTGACCATAGCACAGGTTTAAAACCTTCATATAAACTTCCCTCTTGTAAGAATTTACCAAGCTCCCTAACTATCTGGGCTTCTGCATTAAAGCTCATTGTTGAGTAATAATTTTCCCAATCCCCCACAACACCTAATCTTTTAAATTGACTTTTGTGAACCTCAATCCATTTCTCAGCAAATGTTCTACATTCTTTTCTAAACTCAACTATTGGAACTT
>NZ_JBNAIL010000013.1:0-11566 GCF_052048195.1 Candidatus Pelagibacter sp. HIMB123
TGTTCCTCAATTTTCCATTCAATTGGTAAGCCATGACAATCCCACCCTGGAACGTAAATGGAGTCTTTTCCATCCATTTGATGAAATTTTACAATTATATCTTTAAGAATTTTATTTAGAGCTGTCCCCATGTGAATATTTCCGTTTGCATACGGGGGACCATCATGTAAAACAAATTTTTCTCTCCCTTTACTTTGGTTTCTTAATTCATCGTAAAGATTTATTTTTTTCCAATATTCAAGAATTTCTGGTTCTCTAGTAGGCAAATTAGCTTTCATAGAAAAAGCTGTTTTTGGTAAATTTATTTGTGATTTAGTCATTTAGTCTTTTTTGCAATATTCAAATCTTTTTTAATTTGAGCTCTTAATTGATTAACATAATTAAATTTTTTTTCTTTTCTTATAAACTTTAAAAACTCTACTGATAAAAGTTTATTATAAAGATTTCCAGAAAAATTAAATAAATGAACTTCTAATAATATTTTTTTTTGATTAAATGTTGGTCTGTATCCAAGATTAGCAATTCCTTTAATATATTTATCACTATTTTTTCTCAAAACCCTGACAGCATAAACTCCTGGTTTTGCTAAAACATAATCATCGATATCTATATTACAGGTTGGAAAACCAATTTTTTTTCCTACTTGTCTTCCCTTTTTAACCACTCCTTGTATCGTCCAGTTTCTCTTTAAAAGATTATTAGCTTTGTTCAAAAAACCCTTTTCTAAAAGATTTCTTATTAAAGATGATGATACGATTTTTTTGCTTTTAATTAATGGTTCTGGTTTAACAACTTTATAATTAAACAATTTTTCATATTTTTTTAGTAAATTAACATCACCTTCTCTTTTATTTCCAAATCTAAAATTATTGCTAACAAAAATAAATCTAGAACTTAATTTTTTACTTAAAATTTCAGTAATAAAATTTAGCGCTTTAATTTTTGAAAATTTTTTATCAAATTTTTTTGTAATAACAAAATCTACTTTTAAGTTACTAAGTAATTTAATTTTTTGATTAATATTAGAAAGCCTAAAATTTTTTAATTTTTTATTAAAAAACATTTTTGGCATTGGATCAAAATTTACAACACCAATCTTTAAATTATATTTCTTCTTGTATGACTGTGCTAGTTGAAATAATTTTTGATGCCCTAAATGCAAACCATCAAAATTACCTATTAAAATAATTGATCCTCTGTGTAATTTTTTAATATTAAAGTTTTTATAATGTTTTACCATTTTAAATCTGATTGAATAAAATTAACTATCGCTTCATACTCTTTTGAAACATTTTGGATACCTTTATTTTTTATTTCATTCCTATGTATTCCATTACTAATCAATAAAGAATCATAATTTAAAAGATTGGCACCTCTGATATCAGTATTTAAATTATCTCCAATTGCTAATATTTTTTTATTTTTGTTATCAATTGACTGATTATAAACCTCTGAATGTGGTTTTCCAAAATATACAACTTCTCCACCCATTTTTTCAAAAACTAATGCTACAGAACCTGCACATAACTCTCTAACTTCACCACGATCAACAATTAAATCAGGATTTGTACAAATCATTTTTTTGGTAATATGTTTTTCAAGCAAATCTTTATAAAAATTTAAATTCTTATCATGATCTTCAAATAACCCTGTACACAATAAATATTCGCCTTCATTAATATTTTCACATTTATTTTTCTCAAATAAATTAAATAAATCAAAATCTCTGGGTGGACCTATGTGATAAAACTTTTTCGATAAGTAATATTTTTTCAAATAATTCAATGCAGCCTCTCCTGAGGTAAATACGTGATCTCTGAGTACTTTATCCATACCCATCTTTTCTAAAAAATTTTGAACAGTTTTATTTGGTCTTGGAGCATTTGTTAAAAGTACGATTTTTTTCTTTTTTTTTATAAGTTCATTTAAAACAGCTATTGCTTTTTCATGAAGATTAAGCCCATTATGAACAACACCCCATAAGTCTATATAAAAAAGATCATAGTTGTCAGCGATTGATTGCAAGCCATTAAAATCTAAATTTTTGGTCATATTTTAAGGTATAAACCATAAAATCCCGAATTTACTAGCATTATTAATATCCTTAAGTCTTTCTGATCTTGAAATAGGCGGTGAAATATCTATATGAGGCTCATATTTATAAAGTTTTATAAAGGAGAATTTATGAAGTTTAAACCGTTACATGACAGAGTTTTAATCGAAGTATTAGACAGCAGTGAAAAAACTGCTGGAGGAATAATTATCCCTGACACAGCTCAAGAAAAACCTCAAGAGGGTAAAGTTGTTGCTGTAGGTGGTGGAGCAAAAACAGAA
The DNA here is from genome assembly GCF_052048195.1 of Candidatus Pelagibacter sp. HIMB123. Lineage (NCBI taxonomy): Bacteria > Pseudomonadati > Pseudomonadota > Alphaproteobacteria > Candidatus Pelagibacterales > Candidatus Pelagibacteraceae > Candidatus Pelagibacter > Candidatus Pelagibacter sp. HIMB123. Next base: position 2,335 of record NZ_JBNAIL010000013.1, read on the forward strand.
GATGGAAAGTTAATTCCAATGGATGTTAAAGTTGGTGATAAAGTTTTATTTGGTAAATGGTCGGGAACTGAAGTCAAAATTAATGGTAAAGAATACAGCATAATGAAAGAGTCAGACATTATGGGTATTTCTGGTAAGTAATTTAATTTAAAGGAGAAAAATAATGGCAAAAGTTGTTAAATTTGATGCTGAAGCAAGAGCAGCAATGATTAGAGGTGTAAATATCTTGGCTGACACTGTTAAAGTAACTTTAGGACCAAAGGGAAGAAATGTCGTAATGGATAAATCGTATGGTGCACCTAGAATTACTAAAGATGGTGTGTCTGTAGCTAAAGAAATAGACCTAGAAGATAAGTTTGAAAATATGGGTGCACAAATGGTTAAAGAAGTTGCTAGCAAAACTAACGATGAGGCTGGTGATGGAACTACTACTGCAACTATACTTGCGCAAGCAATTGTCAAAGAAGGTGTGAAATATGTAACAGCTGGCATGAATCCTATGGATGTAAAAAGAGGAATTGATGCTGCTGTGGAAACAGTAAAAGAAAGTCTTGTTGCGTCTGCTAAAAAAGTAAAAGATAGCGATGAAATAGCTCAAGTTGGTACAATTTCTGCAAATGGTGATAAAGAAATTGGAACTATGATTGCTAAAGCAATGCAAAAAGTTGGAAACGAGGGAGTTATTACTGTTGAAGAAAATAAAGGTATTGAAACAGAATTAGATGTAGTTGAAGGTATGCAGTTTGATAGAGGATATCTGTCACCATACTTTATCACAAATAGCGATAAGATGACTACAGAGTTAGATAATCCTTTTATTCTATTACACGAAAAGAAATTAACAAACTTACAACCAATGGTTCCTCTTTTAGAGGCTGTTGTTCAAGCTGGTAGACCATTAATGATTATTTCTGAAGATGTTGAAGGCGAAGCTTTAGCTACTTTGGTAGTAAACAAACTTAGAGGTGGTTTAAAAGTTGTAGCTGTTAAAGCTCCAGGATTTGGAGATAGAAGAAAAGCTATGCTTGAAGATATCGCAATTTTAACTGGAGGTCAGGTCATATCTGAAGATTTAGGTATTAAGCTTGAAAACGTTAAACTTGATGATCTTGGATCATGTAAAAAAATAAAAGTTGATAAAGATAATAGTACTATCGTAAATGGTAGTGGTAAAAAATCTGACATCGAAGCTAGATGTGCATCTATCAAACAACAAGTTGAAGAAACTACTTCTGATTATGATAGAGAAAAACTTCAAGAGAGACTTGCAAAGTTAGCTGGTGGAGTTGCGGTTATCAAAGTTGGTGGTGCAACCGAAGTTGAAGTTAAAGAAAGAAAAGACAGAGTTGAGGATGCTTTGAATGCAACTAGAGCTGCTGTTGAAGAAGGTATTGTAACTGGTGGTGGTTGTGCATTACTTTATGCTGCTCAAGAACTAGATAAAGTCAAAGCAAAAGGTGATGATCAAAAAGCTGGTGTGGATCTTGTAAGAAAAGCATTAGAGGCTCCGATTAGACAAATTACTAAAAATGCTGGTGTAGATGGATCAGTTGTAGTTGGTAAATTATTAGAGCAAAAGAAAAAAACTCACGGATATGATGCTCAAAGTGAAGAATATTGCGATATGTTTGCAAAAGGTATCATAGACCCTGTTAAAGTTGTGAGAACTGCTCTACAAGATGCCGCTTCAATTGCTGGATTATTAGTAACTACAGAAGCAATGATCGCTGACAAACCAGAGGAAAAAGATGCTGCTGGTGGTATGCCTGGTGGAATGCCTGGCGGCATGGGCGGCATGGGTGGAATGGGTGGAATGGGTATGTAATCCCTCATTTTCTAAATCAAAATTTAAAAGGCCATCTCAAGATGGCCTTTTTTTTATATGAAGTTTAATTATGTCAAAAAGATATAGTGGTAAATCATTTAAAGACTCTAGTGTTAAAAAGAAACCTAAATTGAGCTTTAAAGAAAAAAGAAAACTTAAAAAAGATAAGCAAAAAAAGACAAATTAATCGAGGATTTTGAATATTATTCAAGCCAGTTATGAGTTTTTTTGAGTTTTAATATCCTTTTAAATATGTATAAGAGCCAGAATTTATGAGCAATAATATAAGGAACATCACAATCATAGCCCATGTTGATCATGGCAAAACTACTCTGATTGATAATTTAATGAAACAAAGTGGTTCATTTAGAGAAAATGAAGTTGTTGATGAAAGATTAATGGACTCCGGTGAGCTTGAAAAAGAAAGAGGAATTACAATTTTAGCTAAACCTGCTTCAATTAATTGGAACAATTCAAGAATAAATATTATCGATACTCCAGGCCACAGAGACTTTGCTGCTGAAGTTGAAAGAGTTTTAAGTATGGCAGATGGAGCCTTGTTATTAATTGACTCTGCAGAAGGTGTTATGCCTCAAACAAAATTTGTATTATCAAAAGCACTTAAACAAGGATTAAAACCTATTGTTGTAATTAACAAATTAGATAAAACTGATCAAAGAGCTAATGAAGTTTTAGATGAAACATTTGATTTGTTTGTTAGCTTAGATGCAAATGAAGATCAATTAGATTTTCCTGTCCTGTATGCAAGTGGAAGATCAGGTTGGGCTGATCATGAAGTTGATGGTCCAAGAGAAAATTTAAATCCTTTGTTAGATTTGATTGTTGATCACGTAAAACCTGCTGAACTGGATAAAACTAAACCTTTTGCAATGTTGTCAACGCTGCTTTACGCAGATAGTTTTTTAGGAAGAAGTTTAGTTGGAAGAATTACACAAGGTACTGCAAAAGCTAACCAATCTATAAAAGCGATCAATTTAAATGGTGAAAAAGTTGATGAAGGAAAATTAACAAAAATTTTTAGATATGAAGGAACAAAAAAAGTTCCGATAGATGTTGGTGAGGCTGGGGATATCGTAGTTGTTGCTGGGTTAGAAAAAGCAAACGTTGCTGATACTATATGCGACCTAGAGGTAAATGAGCCAATCCCTGCAACTCCAATAGATCCACCTACAATGTCAATTACAATTACTGTAAATACTTCACCTTTAGCTGGAACTGAAGGTAAAAAACTAACTAGCACCCAAATAAGAGATAGATTAGTTCAAGAGGCACAAAATAATGTTGGTATCACATTTTCAGAGAACGAAGGAAAAGACTCTTTTGTTGTTAGTGGTAGGGGTGAGTTGATGTTAGAAATTCTTTTAACTCAAATGAGAAGAGAGGGTTTTGAAATGACAGTAAGCCCTCCAAAAGTTTTATACAAAACTGATGAAAATGGAAATAAACTTGAGCCAATTGAAGAAATTACTATGGACCTTGATGAAGAACACTCTTCAAAAGTAATTGATTCAATGAACAGAAGAAAAGGGAAACTAATAGAATTAAAAGATACTGGAACAAACAAAAAAAGATTGATTTTTCATGCACCTACTAGAGGCCTAATGGGGTACACAAGTAGATTTCTTACACTTACAAAAGGAAACGGAGTGATCAACAGAATATTCCACAGTTATGGTCCTTTTGAAGGGGAAATGGAAGGTAGAAGAAATGGAGCTTTAATCTCGATGGAACAAGGAAAAGCTGTTGCATTCGCAATCTTTAACTTACAAGCACGAGGAGAAATGTTTGTTACACATAATGACTCTGTTTATCCTGGAATGATTGTTGGTCTTTCACCAAAACCAGGTGATATGATCATTAATGTAATGAAAGGTAAGAAATTGACCAATATGAGAACTCAGGGTACTGATGAAAATGTTGTACTTACGCCTGTAAGAAAAATGTCAATTGCAGAACAATTGAGTATGCTTAATACAGATGAAGCTTTAGAGATAACACCAGACTCTTGTAGATTAAGAAAAGCAATTCTTGACCCCCACGAAAGAAAAAAAAGCGAAAAAGCTATAGCTGCAGCCTAATCAAAAGTTTTATCAACCAAATAAAGTCCTAAAGCAACGCAAGGACCTATTCCAAATGCAAACAATAAAGTTCCAACCCCTACTGTTCCTCCTAAATACCACCCAATACTAACAACTGAAATTTCTAAAGTTCCTCTTACAACAGCTATAGGAAAATTAGTTAATTTTTGTAATCCTATCATAAGTCCATCTCTAGGTCCGGCGCCTAAATTCGATACTAAGTAAATACCCCCACCTATTCCAACCATGATAACAGAAATTACAGCTAATAATAATTGATGAATGTAATTTGATGGTGTTGGAACATACTTGATACAAAGATCAATCATAATTGCAATAATCAAAGCATTAAATATTGTACCCATCCCTGGTTTTTGCCCAAGAGGTATCCATAAAATTAAAACAGCAATACTTATTAATAATGTGATAGTTCCAATACTTAAATTAACATTTAAGGAAATACCTTGGGCTAAAACACTCCAAGGAGAGGCTCCTGTGAATGATACAATTAATAATCCTTCACCTAATCCAAATAGAGACAAACCGAAACATAAGAAAAAAAATGTAGAAAACTTTGGTTTAAAATTAAATGGTTTTTCTGAGCTCCATTTTACTTTTGGAATTTTTTTAATTTTTAAAAACATAATTATAATAAGCTATATCTATTAATGAAAAATTCTAATATTGTAACCACCAAATGAAAAAGTTTACAATTGTTTTACTTGTTATATTTTTCTCATCAATTTCTTTAGCTCATATAGGTCATTATAACAAATTTGACAAAATAGAAATGGAGATCTTGAGAAATGATGAAGTAATTGGATATAACAATTATTATTTTAAAAGAGATGATGAAAAAACGATAGTAAAAAATCAATATAAATTTGAGGTAAAATTACTATCTGCAACAATATTTAAAGTAGAGGGACATGGGGAAGAAATTTATTTAAAAGATAATTTAATATCTTTTCAATCAAAGACACTTCAAAATAAAAAAGAAAAATTTGTAAACTTAAAATTAAATAAAAATAATAAAAAGTTTGAGATTAAAGGATCTTCATATTCTGGTGAAGCTTCTGTTAAAAATATTATTGGAAATTGGTGGAGTCATAAAATTTTACAAGCAGAAAGCCAAATAAGTCCTATTTCTGGAAGTATTAAAGAACAAATTGTTACTTTTATTGGTAAGGAAAACATTTCAATTAATGGCAAAGAATACGAGACAGATCATTTCAAACTTACGTCTAAAGATATGTCTCTTCCTGAAGATAAAAAATTAAATTTTGACATTTGGCTTGATAAAAAAACTTCAGTGATTGTTAAAGTCACATATGAAAGAATGGGAAATTGGGAATATCGCTTAAAAAATCTTGAATAAAATTATTTATTTATTTTTTTAAAAAGATCGTTTGCACTTATCCATCCTGCCTCTACTCTAGGACCTACAAACCAATCTGCACATACTCCTAAATTTAATTTGTTATCCCAATAACTTTTAATTTTTAAAGATCTAGAATTTGAAGAATATTTCCAACCATGATTTAGTGAGGTTAATATTTTTGTTTTTTTAATTCCAGTAAGTTTAAAAAATTGATCAATTAAAATATTTGAGTTTTTTTCTTTATTTTCTCTATTTTTATTTATTTTTTTATTTGCCCATAGACTTGTACTTTGCAAAGTCCATAAATCATTATTACTTTTAAATCTTTTTTTACTATTTTCTTTAGCGGCCCATCCTAAAATTTTATCGTTAAATAAATAACTTGATATGTTTTTATTTGTTTTTTTAATTTCGATCATGACTGTAATATTTGCATCCATTTTAATTTTTTGCTTAATGAATGGGTCCTTAATAAATTTTTTTGATAATTTTTTTAATTGTGGGAATGGGCAAGTTAATACTAATTTATTATAATATTTTATTTTATTGTTCTTAAAGACTAGCTTCCATTTTTTGTTTGCAAATTTAATCTTCTCTAACTCACTTTGAAAATTACAATCTATATTCTTTATTAAATGTTTGCTAATATCATTGTTACCCTTGCAGCCAATTATTTTAACATGATTTTTATTTTCTTTTTTTAATTTGTTTAAAAAAATATGTTTGCCACTCCATTTTTTTAGAATTTTTTTTTTACATAAATTTGTAATAAATTTTTTAAATTGAATTGTTTTTGGAGAAATATATTGTGCCCCGTGATCAAATCCTCTTGACTTATTTAATCTTTTAAAAGAAGATCTGCCACCTGGGCCCCGAGCTTTATCATAAATGTGTACAGAATTTTTTTTACTTAACAAATTAGCTATTGTTGCTCCAGAAATTCCAGAGCCAATTACACAATAACTGCTCATTTTCCTGCAACAGTCATACCTTCTATCATCATAGTTGGTGAATTGACTGAATATTCGAATTCTAAATCATTAGCTAAAATAATATTTTTGAACATATCCTTAAAATTACCAGCAATTGTTATTTCATTAACGGGATATTTAAATTCTCCATCTTCAACTAAAAAACCAGTTGCACCTACTGAATAATCTCCAGTTACAATATTAGAACCATGACCAATAGTTTCGGTAATATAAAGACTTCTTGAATTTTTTTTCATAAGATCCTCAAAGCTTATATTTCCTTTTTCAAAATATAAATTGGTACTTCCACCACTTCTTCCATTTGATTTTAAATTTAATTTTTTTCCATTGTATGTGTCGACAAGATAATTTTTAAGTATTCCATTCTCTATAAGTTGTAATGTATTTGAGTTCACACCCTCTGAGTCAAAGTTTTGAGAACCCATTCCTTTAATTATATCTGGTTTATCAATTACATTTATCGAATCAGCAAAAACCTGTTCATCAATTTTATCCTTTAAAAATGAAGTGCCTCTTGCAATTGCGGAGGCAGATATTGCACTTGCAAAAACACTTAACATTCCCTTTGAAATTCTTTTATCAAAAATTATGCTGATCTTCTCACTTCCAATTTTTTTAGGGCTCAATTTTCTAATAGTTTGCATGGCAGCTTTATTTCCGAGATCTATTGCTTGCTTAACATCAGACAAATGACGTTTGCTAGAAAATTCATAGTCTCTTTCCATACTATTTTCATCTTTTGCAACTGTTACACATGAAGTAGTAAAAGAAGAAGTTTTATAACCGTCACAAAAACCGTCACTGTTTGCTAATATAAAATTTGATTTATTTTCAGTGAAACTAGATTCTGTACTTATGATTTGATTATTTGATGAAGCAGATTCCTCTAAATCTTTTAAATATTTTATTTTTTTATCATTTTCGAATCTTGTTTCATCATACAAATTGAGGCTACTAATTTTTTTGGCTAACAAATTTTTATCAGGCAAAGAATTAAATTCATCCTCTGGTGTAATTTTTGTAGTTTCAAAGCACTTTTCAATTAAAGTTTTAATATTTTCATCTAGTAAATTTGATGATGAAATTGATGATCTTCTTTTACCTAAATAAGTTTCTATACTTAATGCCAATCCATCTGATCTATCTGAGGCTTCTAGGGACTTATTTCTAAAATTAACTGTTTCTGAAATTGAGTGACCAACTGTAACACTTGCATTAGTTGCTCCCATTTTTTGTGCCAAATCTAAACAATATGAAGCTTTAGATTTTAGAAATTCTTGATCCTTAACCATAATGCTTTAAAGTTTTGTTCCACCAACTGTCATTTTATCGATCAAAATTGAAGGTTGGGCGACTCCCACAGGAACTCCTTGTCCTGCTTTTCCACAAGTTCCTATGCCTGGGTCTAACATCATATCATTTCCTACCATCGACACTTCTTTGAGTATTGATGGTCCGTCGCCAATAAGTGTTGCACCTTTAATTGGAGATCCAATTTTACCATTATTTATTTCGTAAGCTTCAGTACAATTAAATACAAATTTTCCAGAAGTAATATCTACCTGGCCACCTCCAAAACTTACTGCAAAAATTCCTTTATCAACAGATTTGATCATTTCATCTTGAGTTTGATTGCCACTTAACATCATTGTGTTTCTCATTCTTGGCAAAACAATATGTCTATAATTTTCTCTTCTTCCAGATCCGGTAGATCTTGTATTCATTAATCTTGCATTGTGTCTGTCTTGCATAAAATTTTTGAGAATACCATTTTCAATTAAAACTGTTCGCTCAGTTGGCGTTCCCTCATCATCAATAGTTAAACTGCCTCTTCTATTATCTATCGTACCATCATCAACAATTGTTACTCCCTCGCTTGCAACTTTTTCTCCAATAAGATCATGAAATGCTGATGTTTTTTTTCTATTAAAATCTCCTTCTAGACCATGACCAATTGCTTCATGAATTAATATAGCAGGCCAACCAGGTCCCAAGACTACTTTCATCTCACCAGCAGGTGCTGGTTTGCTTTCTAAATTTACTGATGCGATTCTAAAAGCCTCTTCACAAACATTTTTCCAATTATCATTTTTTAAATAATCGTCATAAGATTGTCTGCCACCTATTCCATATACTCCCGTTTCTTTTCTTCCATTTTTTTCCAACATTACAGAGACATTAAATCTAATTAATGGACGTACATCGGTGAGTGCTTCTCCACCTGATCGAATAATTTCAATTGATTTTTGCTCACCAGCAAAACTAGCAGTCACTTGTTTTACTGACCCATCTTTTTTTCTTAAAAAATCATTTACTTTATTTAAAACTTCTAATTTCGAGTCTAAAGATTTTTGTTCAATTGGATTAATATCTTCATAAAATTTTTTATTAGATTTTGTAATTTCATGATTATATGTCCCTTTAATTGATTTAAGAGTTGATTTAAGATTTTCTGAGGAATTTTTTAATGAATCTTTTGATATTTCGTTAGAATATGAATAAGCAACAACCTCATTTGAGATAGCCCTGAAGCCAAATCCTAAATCAGAACTATAGTTTGAGCTTTTTATTTTATTGTCATCTAACAAAATTGACTCTGATTTCGATTCCTCTAAATAAAGCTCACCATCATCACAATTATTTAGTGTATCAGATACTATTTTATCTGCATCTTGTCTTGTTAAATCAGATTTGTTAAAGAAAATACTCATTCATCTTAAATAGTGGTTTGTTGATAATTTTCAACTGATCATTTTACGCATGTACAATTTATTACTAAAAGTTAATTATTGTTAAATGAAAGTATTTTTTAATAATTCTTGTAAAATCTGTAGATCAGAAATTAACTTATATAAAAAAGAAAATATTAAAGATATTGACTGGATAGATATTACAAATAATTCAGATGCTGAAAAAGAAACATCTAGAAATGATA
>NZ_JBNAIL010000014.1:0-70163 GCF_052048195.1 Candidatus Pelagibacter sp. HIMB123
AAGAATTATTAAGAAGATTACATGTTAAGGAGAATGGTAAAATTATTGAAGGTGCGGAGGCATTTCTTTACGTTTGGAAAAAAATTCCAAAATATAAATTTTTATATAAATTTTTTAAACTTCCAATAATTTTCTCAATCTTTAAATATGGATACGAAATTGTTGCTTTTTTTTTATATTTAAAGAATAAAAAACAACTCAAATAACTATGTTAAAAAAAATATTAAAAATTCACTTAGTAAAGACATGGATAGTAAAAACATAATTAATAATATTGAATACATGAGAGTAATAACTCTATTTCTTTTCCTCCTCAGTCTAACAAAAATTTTATCATCTAAATCTGAAATATCTCTTTCACCAACTACTGGGTAATCATAACTCCATCGCCATGTAGATTGACCTAATCTAGAGTCGAGACTGTTAAAATACCTTATCCAGGCAAGGACATATTTTAATATTAGATACAAAATAATCATTAATGTTGAAGAAAGTAACATTCTTAATGATACTTAATTATGTAAGATAATTTAATTGATATTTTTGGCTCTTTTTCTTGCGATTAACTGCGTAAGAGCATCAACCATGGTATCTGAGGCCTTAAATATTTCATTATTTTTAAACTCATGAGAAATATTTTTTTCTGGATTGGTTTTATCTTCAATAACTATTCCTTCATCTGGTGAATTATTTTTTATATAAATTAATAAAAGCCATTCATCATCTAAGGCTTCATCCCATTTAACAAATATTTCTCCTGTTTCAAATCTTCTGTCTATACATCTAAAGATAGACATATGTCTTGTTATATGTCTTTTGTTTAATTGAAATACTAAACTGCTAGCACTTCTATAAAAACTTTCGAGAGCAAACTCAATTTTCTGTCTAGCTAAAGTATATTCTTTTTCTTTTTGTAACAGTGTCTCTCTATCTTCATCTCCTTGAATTTTAACTCCTAAAGCCTCTACTCTTTCTCTAATTTTTTGATCCCTAATAATTCGATATTTTTCTTTTAATTTTTCTATTCTTTGTTGTAAGCCAGCATAATCCTCTCTCTTTTCTCTTAAAGAAATTTTTTCCAATTTCTCTAATTCTTTAACCTCTCTAACTCTAAATTTTTCAATTTGTTTATCTAATTTTAATTGTTGTAAAAATTGCTTTTGTTTTTCTGCTTGTTCAATTCTTAAAAGAGCTTGTTCTTTTCTTAAGAATAGTTTTATTTCTTTTGTTCTTTGTTTTTCTAATCTAATTTCATCTTTTAAAGCTTGTTCTTTTAATTTAACTTTTAATTCAGCCTCTTTTTGCTTTTCTTTTGCAGCTTCAATTTTTTCTAATCTTTCTTTTTCTTGTTTTTCTAATTTTAACCTTCTTGCTTCATCTTTTTTTAGAATTTTATACTGTGAAATTGTGTCTGCTATTTTATCAAAAAATGCTTGGATATATTTTTCAAAACCGAAATTTAATCTAAACTTAAATTCAGGCTTTAAAGAATTTTGAAAGTTAACTAATTTTAAAAGAAAATCTGGTTTCTTTGATACAATAGATTTAGATTTTTTTGAAATTTTTTTAGATTGTTTTGGTTTCTTTGATTTTTTTTGTTTTCTTCGATTATTAATTTTTTTTACAGATTTATTTTTAACCTTAAATTTATTTGACTTTTTAGATAATTTTTTAACTTTTTTTTTGGTTTTTTTTTGGTTTTTAGAAATACTTTTTTTTAATTTTTTTTTCTTTTTTTTCATCTTAAGGGAGTTAGTTTCTACCAATTATTTATTGATAAATATAGTCTCTTGTGACTGGTGTGGAAGAATAATTCTTTGTTAATTGAAATTGGTATACAACTTGATCACCCCATTTAAATGCCATCTCACAACCAGCAAGATAAAATTCCCACATTCTAAAAAATCTTTCATCGAACATTTGAATTATTTTATCTTTATTTCGAATACAATTTTCTTTCCAATGTCTTAGTGTATGTGAGTAATGAAGTCTTAAAACCTCAATATCTGCAACAATTAAGCCTGCTTTTTCAATTGGTGTTGTTACCTCACTTAAACTTGGAGTATAGCCTCCAGGAAAAATATACTTAGTGATCCATGGATGTGGATCTCTTGGTGGATTTACTGATCCTATAGTATGAATTAATGATACTCCATCATCTTTTAAAAGTTTTTCAACTTGTGAAAAAAATTTTTTATAAAATTTTCTTCCTACATGTTCAAACATCCCAACACTGACTATTCTATCAAATTTTTCATTGAGCTCTCTATAATCCATTAACTTAAAGTTTAATTGATTTTCTAAATTAAGTTCTTTTGCTCTTTTCTTGCAGTAATTAAATTGATTTTCTGAAAGTGTAATACCTGTTACTTCGCAGTTTGCACTTTTGGCTATATCCACTGCTAAAGAACCCCATCCACATCCGATATCTAAAACTTTTTGATTTGGTTTTATATTAAGTTTTTTTATTATATGTTGAATTTTATTATTTTGAGCAGTTTCCAATGTATCTGTTTCATTTTTAAAATATGCACATGAATATTGTCTTTTAGGATCTAAAAATAAGTCATAAAGATCATCTGAAATATCATAATGATGCGAAACATTCATCTTAGATTTTTTTATAAAATTAAAGTTAGTTAAATATCTATAAGAACCTCTTAATCTATTAATCAAATAGCTAAAAAAATTTAAGTCTCCTCTTCCAAAATTCATTAAAGAAAGATCCAAAAAATCAGTTAATGTCCCATTTTCGATAGTTATTTCACCATCTGTATATGCTTCACCAAAATATAAATCTGGATGAAATAGCAACTTATAATGAAGATTTTTATTTAAAATTTTAACTTTTATTGGGTTTTCACTTTTTGGATTTCCAATGATGTAACTTTTTGAATTAGCATCAACTAATATAAATCCATCTTTTTTAAAAACATTATTTAAAAATCTAGCTAATTGCATTTAAGCTGCCTCGGTATTTTTTAATGAAAAATTTAATTTTTCTAAATTATGGATTAAATCCGATTCATCTTTAGTATTTAATATGCTAAGTGGTGGTAAAAGATTTTTATAATATATTTCTTTTTTACTAAAGTATGTATGTAAACCTGAAATCAAATTATATTTTTCAAATTCAGCTCTTACATCACAAAGATTTTGGTTTACCGTCTGGTCTTGTCCATTATTAAAATCATCATATACTTTTCTTGCTAATGAAGAAGTGGCATTGCATGTAGCTGTGATAATTCCTGAACAGCCTAATTGAAGTCCTTTAAATAATTTAGATTCTGATCCAGGTAAAACTGAAAAATTATCAATTTTTAAGTTTTCAAAAAGATTATAAGAACTATCTTTTACACCAATAATATTTTTTGGATATTTTTTCACTAACTCTTCAATACATTCAATACTAAACTTATAACCACAGAGTTTTTCAAAATTATATAGTACTATTTCACAATCAGAAATTACTTCTACTATTTTGCTATAAAATTCTATTACTTCTTTATCTCCATATTTATAGTAAGCAGGCGGCATAATTAAGAATCTATTGAAACCTAAAGATTTAGAAACTCTCATTAAATTAATTGTTTCACCTAAAGAATTTAAACCAGTACCAATAATATACTTTTCTTTATGTTTGCTTGAAGTCAGATGATTTAACAAATTAATTTTTTCAGAGACAGGTATAAGTTGAGCCTGCCCCGTACTTCCAAATATAGCTGCTCCATGACAACCATTGTCTATAACCATTTCTGCGTGCTGAATGGTTTTTTTGATATCAAGCGTCAAATCATCATTTAAGATCGACATTGAAGCCGCATAAATGCCTTTAATTTTACTCATAGTAAAAATTTATATAAAAATATTAATTAGTAAAGTTTATAAATTAACTATGAAAATATTAGCTGTTCAAAACAGGATGGGTATAGGTGATACAGTAATATTCCTACCCTATATTAGAGCTATTTCAAATAAATTTGGAGTGCCTGTTAGTTTGTTGGTTAAAGAAAATTCAAAAGCTAACGAGTTTTTAAATCAAACAAATTATATTGATGAAATAATTCACTTAGAAAGAGGCAATAAAATAAATCAAAAACATGATGGTTTTAAAGGATTTTTCAAACTAGCAAGTGATCTTAAAAAATATAATTTCGATAAAGTTTTTATTTTTAATTCATCTTTGAGATATAACTTAATTTCTAAATTAGCAGGTGTTAAAGAAATATTTCAATACCCGTTATTTGAAAAACAAAATCAACACATTACAGAACCAGCTAAAGCTATAATAAAAAAATACTTAAATATCGAAACTATTGATAATCCAGAAATTCAAATTGATAATGATCTGGTTCAAAAATCAGCAGCAAACTTTAATATAAAAAATGATGAATTTAATATTTTGTTGGGTATAGGTGGCTCTGGCCCAACAAAAAGAATACCATCACAAACTTTTATAAACGTAATAGAAAGATTAGAAAATTTTAAAAAATGTAGGTTTTTTTTAGCTACAGGTAAAAATGAAGATGAGCAAAAAATCTTAATGGAAATATTAAATACAAAATTTAGAGAAAAGTGTGTTGCTTTAGATAATCTCAGTATAAAGGAAACATTACCTATTATAAAAAATTGCAATGTTGCAATTTGTAATGATACAAGTTTCTCGCATTTATCATCAGCATTAGGAATTAAAACAATTACATTAATGGCAGACACACCATTAATTTATGGTTCTTATAATACAAATATGTATCCAATTATTCCTGATGGAGAAACTACTGTTTCTCACAACACTCAAGGTAAAGATAAAATAAATCCAGATAAGATTTATGAAAAACTATTATCAATAATTAATTAAGAAATATCTTTAAGAACTATTTCTTTAGCTTCATTAACAATAGCAGATAATCTTGAAGTCTCTGGAGAAATATCTGGGTGAATTTTTTTTTGAATTTTTTGATAAGCTTTATTTAGCGCTTCCTTGGTTGGTTTTTTATTAATATCTAAATTTAAAATTTTATATGCCTCAGATATTGATAATGATGAAGAGTTGTTATTTTGATACTGATTAAATGAAAATCTTCCAGAATTCCTCAAAGTTTGAATAAGTCTATAAAGAGAAAGCAATTGTATCAATGATAAACCTTTAAGTTTAACTAAAGCAAGACTTGCAAGAGTTAATGGTAATGTGAGTAGAAATTTTCCACCAATAGCAAATAAAACTGCTAATAAAGCCAACAATAAAATTGTTACCAGTCTTACTCCTTTGGACATTTTTTTTGGAGAAATATTTGACCACCATCTTAATAAAAAATATAAGATGACTAAAATTACAAGTAGATAAATAATAATATTCATATATTTCCTTATTAGATGAAAGTACCACAACTTAAAAAAAAACTAGAGATAAAAACTTGTCACAATATTGATTGGGAAGACAATTACAGCTGGATTCATCAAGATAATATTTTGGAAGTTCTCAGAGATAAAAGCAAGTTAGATCCTGAAGTGAAAAAATATTTAGAAGATGAAAATGCTTACTCAGAGCATCATTTAAAAGATACAAAAAATATCCAAAAAAAATTATTTGATGAGATTAAAGCAAGAATTAAATTAGATGATGAGTCTTTACCCTATAAAGATCACACATATGAGTATTGGACAAAAACTACAACAAAAGGAAATTATTCCATAAAACTTAGAAAAAAAATTGGTTCCGAAAATATTGAGGAAATATGGAATGGAGATAAAGAAAAAGAAAAACTTAAAACTGAATATTTTGGAGTTGGAGATTTAGAAGTAAGTAACAATGATAAATATCTAGGATACTCTTTAGATCTTAAAGGATCTGAATATTATACAATTTATTTAAGAGAGATAAAAACAAACAAAATTATTTCAAAAGAAATTGCAGAAACATCCGGGGGAATAACATTTAGTTTGGATGATAAATATATTTTTTATTCTAAACTTGATGAAAATCATAGAGCAAGAACAATATACAGGCACAGAATAGGTGATTTTGAGGGCAAAGATGAATTAATATTTGAGGAGAAAAGCGAGGCTTTTACAGTAGGAATTGGAAAAAGCTCAGATGAAAAATATTTTTTTATAAATACTTCTGACCATAATACTTCAGAGCAATATTACTTTAAATCAGATGAATTAAATCCATCCCCAAAACTTATTATTAAAAGAGAAAGAGGTGTTCTATATTCTGTTAACTCATGGGATGGTAAATTTTATAATCACACAAATAAAAATGCTGAAGACTTTAAAATTGATATTTGTGACAATTTAGAAAATCAAAATTGGAAAACATATATTCCAGCAAAAGATGAAGTTTTAATTGGTGGATTAACATTTCTTAAAAATTGGATTATTCGTGGTGAGACATCAGATGCACTAGATAAATTATTTGTCAAAAATATTTCTACAAATATAGAAGAAGAATTAATTTTTTCTGATGAAACTGTTTATGTTCCAGGAGTAAGCTTAACTCAAAAAGATAGAAATACTGATGAAGTTCATTTAGGATACTCATCACCTAAAACTCCTTCTAGAGTATTTAAATATAATTTAGCAACAAAATCTAAAGAACTTGTTAAAGAACAAGAGATCCCATCTGGTCATAATAAAGATGACTATATTGTTGAGAGAGTTGAGTTTAAATCTCATGACGGAAGAATGGTTCCATTAACAATTACTAGACACAAAAAAACAAAAATTGATGGGTCTGCAAATGTTTTATTGTATGGATATGGGTCTTATGGAAATTCTATGTCCCCAAGTTTTTCTTCCACAAGATTAAGTCTTATCAATAGAGATATAATTTGGGCCACAGCTCACATTAGAGGTGGTATGGAAAAAGGTATGAAGTGGTGGAAAGAGGGAAAATTAACAAACAAAAAAAATACCTTTGAAGATTATATTTATGCTGCAAAATATTTAATTGAAAAAAATTATACCTCAAAAGGAAAAATTATTGGCATGGGTGGATCTGCTGGAGGATTATTAATGGGAGCTGTTGTTAATCAATCTCCTGAATTATTTCTAGGAATTATCATGGCTGTTCCTTTTGTGGATTCTTTAACAACAAATCTTGATCATTCTTTACCGTTAACTGTGGGAGAATTTGACGAATTTGGAAATGCAAAAGAGAATAAAGAACATTTTGATTATATTTTTTCATATGCGCCTTACAACAATATTAAAAAGATGGATTATCCACATATTTTTATTACAACAAGTTTAAGTGATAATAGGGTTCTATTTGATGAACCTGCAAAGTTCACGGCAAAACTTAGAGACTATAAAACAGATAATAATTTACTTCTTTTAAAAACCGAAATGAATGCTGGTCATGGTGGAAAATCTGGAAGAGATGGGGCAATAGAAGAAATTGCTATTGACTATGCATTTGCATTAAAAATTTCAAATAAAATTTAGTGCACTTTAAATCTTGAAAAAAAAAAATTAATTCCCATATAAACCTAGTAAGTCGCCTAATGGGGCTTGCATAAATAAACTTGCTTAAAAAAGGAGGATATTATGACAAGTAAGGATCTATCTATATTTAACTCACTTAGACCTTTTTCAATTGGTTTTGATGATATGTTCGACCAGTTTGAAAATATGTTGGGAAATGGGAATTTGACAATGCAGTCAAATTATCCACCATACAACATCCGAAAGACAGGCAAAGACAACTATGCAATTGAAGTAGCATTGGCTGGCTTTAGCAAAAAAGACGTTGAGGTTGAGTTCGAGGACAATTTATTAACAGTTAGAACAAAACAAGTTAATAAATCTGAGAACAGTGATGTTAATGGAGAAATTATTCATAAAGGTATTTCTCAAAGACAATTCGCAAGATCATTCACTGTAGCTGATGATGTAAAAGTTAATGGTGCTGAGCTTAAAGATGGTCTTTTAACAATATCTTGTGAAAGAATAATTCCAGAACATAAAAAAAAGAAGCTTATTGAAATTAAATAAGTCTTAAACCTTGCTTGTGGGGATTTCTCCCCACAAGTTTAAATTAATTATTTCTTTGCCATTATAGCATTTAAAACAAATGCTAATAATCCAGCAGGTATAAGTCCAGTTGTTAACAGTAGTTTTAAACTTATTCCAAAATCTGGAATATTTTTCACAAAGTCTGGTAATAATGACATTCCAATTCCAAAAGACAAAGAAAGAGCTAAGATTAATAAATTTCTTTGATCCATTTCTGCCCTTGAAATCAATTTAATACCAGCAGCTACAATCATACCAAACATAATGATTGCTGCTCCACCAATCACCGACTCTGGCATTGCTGCAATTATTCCACCTAATTTTGGAAATAATCCCATTAGAACTAATACTATTCCAGCAATAGTTCCAACGTGCCTACTTACCACTCCTGTAAACGCAACTAGTCCAGCATTTTGTGAATAGGATGTATTTGGCATCGCATTAAATATTGCACCAAATGCAGTACCAACACCATCTGCCATAATTCCACCTGATATTTCTTTATCCGTTGCTTCTCGTTTAGCACCACCCATTGTAGTAGCACTTATGTCCCCAATTGTTTCAATCGTTGTAACAATTGACATAAACAACATTAGAATTATTGCACCAGGCACAAAATCAATTCCATATTGAAGTGGCATTGGAAATGCAAACCATGATGCAGATGCAATTTTACCATAGTTAACCATTCCTAGTGCTGCTGCAACTATGAAGCCAGCTACTATTCCAATCAAAATTGAAGCTGCAGAAGCCATTCCTTTACCTCTAAGATTGAAAAAGATAGCAACTATGAACACTGAAGCGGCAACCGTTAAATGATTTGCATTTGCAAAGATTTCAGGTTTATTATTCATTAACCATCCACCTCCACCTGCATACATAAAACCGACTTTAAGCAAACTAAATCCAATCATTAGCACAACTATACCTGTGACTAATGGTGGGAATAGATGTCTTATTGGTTTTAAAACTTTTCCAATGAAAATTTGAAAAATTCCTCCAATGAACGCTGCTGTAAATACTGCTCCTAATCCTGCTGCTTTAAATGGTAGCATGATTGGTATAAATGCAAAACTGGTTCCTTGAACAATAGGAAGTCTTGCACCAATTTCTTTGTATCCAACTGTTTGGATAATTGTTGCAACTCCCGCAACAAACAAAGCCATTTGAATCAAAAATATTTTTTGTTCCGGCGTTTGACCAAAAACTCCAGCCACAATAATAGGAACAGTTATATTACCAGCAAACATTGCTAGTACGTGCTGAATTCCTAAAGGTATGGATTTATTTAATGGAAGTTTCTTGTCTGGACTGTTTGTAGAGCCCACTTTTGTTTTTCTTGAAGCCATATAACCTCCGTCGTTAACTAATTAGACGTTACATTACTGACTATGAATTAATATAAAAAAACTAAGTAGTTTAGAATAACTCTATTTAAAATAGTAAAAAAAACCTATAATGAACAGATTTATTTCAACCAATAAATTTAAAAACACCCGTTTGAAACAAAACCCACAACTATATTTTCTGAATTTATTTCAAACCTTCGCTCACATGGAACAAGATATTTTTTACTATTATAAACAAACTCAAAGTTCCCTTTAGCATTTTTAAAGTCTTCGTCTGGTTTTCCAAGCTCCATCTGAAGTTCGCTAGCTGATTTTCCAAGAAATTTACTTAATTTTTCATTTTCTTTTTCAACAATAGCATCTGTTTTATCTTTAACAGTTTGACACCCCGAAAAAAAAAGTATGATAATTAGAAGACTTACTGCTGATTTTAATTTTGTCATAAGTTTAAATTAACATTTTTTGTTTAATAAATTACTAACTTTAAAGTTGTATTAATAATTTATTTCTTATTAATTTGAGTTTAATTATAGTAACAATTGTGTTCTTTATTTGATGGTTCAAGCATATGAATGAAAAAGCCCTAGAAAAAATATTAAATATATTTTCAAAAGAAATTTTACCCTTAACTGAACAAGGTGTTGCTAGAGGTAGTAAAATATTTGGTGCAGCAATAATTAAAAAAGATGATTTATCGCTTGTAGTTGCAGACACAAACAATGAAATAGAAAATCCATTGTGGCATGGAGAAATGCATACTCTTAAAAAATTTTATGAATTAGATGCAAATACAAGACCAAATGAAAAAGACTGCATCTTCTTAAGTTCACATGAGCCTTGTAGCATGTGCTTGAGTGGGATTACTTTTTCTGGATTTGATAATTTTTATTATGTGTTTCCCTATACTGAAACAAATGATCAATTTAAAATTCCTCACGATTTAAATATACTCAAAGAAGTATTTAAAATTAACGATGGAGAATATAATAAAGAAAATTCCTATTGGAAAAGTCATAATATAAATTTACTTATTGAGAATTTACCTACTTCAAAAAAAGAAGATATTTTAAAACAATTAGACGAAATTAAAAAAAAATATCAAGCTTTATCAAATCAATACCAAGAAAATAAACATGAAAATTCTATACCATTAAACTAAGTAATGAATACAAACCTTAAAATTTCAAACGTAACAAAGATATATCCTGGGTGTGTTGCAAACGATAATGTTTCGCTAGAGTTTAATAGTGGTAAAATTTATGCTCTTCTTGGAGAAAATGGTGCAGGAAAATCTACACTGGTTAAAATTCTATCGGGCGTCATCCTTCCTGATGAAGGTGAAATTTATTTAAATAAAAATAATCTAAAGCTCAATTCGCCATTAGATGCAAAAAAAAATGATATTGGAATGGTATTCCAACATTTTAATCTTTTTGAAACTTTGTCCGTATTTGAAAACTTAATAATAGACTCAGATGAACAAAGGGAAAGTTTAAGAGAAAAAATTGATTCAATTATGAAAAAATACAATTTTTCAATTGATCTTGATATTCCTGTTCTAAATCTGTCAGCAGGTCAAAAACAGAAAGTGGAAATAATAAGATGTCTAATAAGAAATCCAAAAGTTTTAATTATGGATGAGCCAACATCTGTATTAACAGAACAAGAAACAAGTGAATTGTTCTTATCTTTGAAAAAATTTTCAGAAGAAGGAATTTTAATTATTTATATAACACATAAATTAAAGGAAGTTATGCAGCTTTGTGATGAAGTTGCTGTAATGAGAAGAGGAAAGTTAGTTTCTGTAAGTGAAATAAAGAGTGAAAATATTGAGTCACTTGCCAACAAAATGGTAGGTCAAAACCTAAAAACAATTAAGAAAAAAAAAGCAAAAACTTCATCAGATCAATTAATTAAAATAACTAATCTTGATTTTACAAGTGAAGATCCTTTTGAGACAAATTTAATCGATATTAATTTTTCTGTTAATCGAGGGGAGTGTTTGGGAATTGCTGGTATATCAGGAAACGGTCAAAGTGAATTATTTCAAGTATTAAGTGGTGAAATTATATCAGACAAGAATTGTATAGAATTTAATAATAATTACATAGGAGATTTAAATCCTCAAGAGAGAAGAGAATATTTGATGGCCTTTTCTCCAGAAGATAGGCTTGAGCAGGCTGCAATTCCTCAAATGAAAATTTTTGAAAATGTGGCTCTAAACAATTTTAAATCATCAAATTTTTTTAATAATGGATTAATAAACGAAAACAAAATTAAAGAGCATTCAAAAAAAATAATTTCAGATTTTAATGTAAATACAGACAACATTGAATTAAAAAGCCAATTTTTGTCCGGAGGAAATCTGCAGAAATTAATTATTGGAAGAGAGTTAATAACATCTCCAGATTTATTAATTTGCTTTAATCCAACTTGGGGTTTAGATGTTGGAGCGATAAATTATATCCACGAAACATTGATTAAAATCAATGAACAAAATAAATCAATTATATTAATATCTACAGACACTGATGAGTTATTAAAATTAAGTGACAAAATTTCAGTAATTCATAAAGGAAAATTGTCAAAAATTATGAATGCTGAAGAAGTAACCTCTGAAAAACTTGGGATACTAATGGGAGGAGCAAATTGATCAAAATCGTAAAAAGAGATCAACCATCAAGAGCTATTTTTTTCTTTACACCTGTGTTAGCTATTTTTCTAACATTAGTAGCGGGAGGTTTGATTTTTTTTATTTTAGGTTTTAAACCATTTGAAGCGCTTAAATTTTTTTTCATAGTTCCAATTGCAGATAAATATGGTTTCAGCGAATTACTATTAAAAGCTACACCGCTTTGTTTAATAGCAATCGGTTTATCATTTTGTTTTAAAAGTAATAACTGGAATATTGGAGCTGAAGGTCAATTAACTTTTGGGGCGATAGTTTCTGGAGGAGTAGCATTATTATTTTATGAGCAAGAAGGATTTTATATTCTTCCAATAGTAATTTTAGCTGGTGCAATTGGTGGTATGCTGTATGCATCAATACCGGCAATTTTAAAAACTTACTTTAATACAAATGAAATATTAGTAAGTCTTATGTTGGTATATGTTTCAAAATTAATTTTGGACTATCTTGTTGTTGGTCCTTGGAGCAATCCAGAAGGATTTAATTTTCCTGAAACCAGACAGTTCAGTGACTCTGCTAAACTTCCGTTATTATTTGAAGGACTAAGAATTCACGCCGGAATATTTTTAGCTTTGGCTGCAGTGATTGTCAGTTGGTTTGTTTTTTATAAAACATATTTAGGGTTCCAAATGAAAGTTTCAGGTTTTAGTTTAAAGACTGCAAAATATGCTGGTTACAAAGGTAAAAAAATGATCATCCTCGTTTTTTTAATAAGTGGTGCTTGCGCAGGTTTAGCCGGAGTTGGAGAAATAACTGGACCTATTGGACAACTTCATAGAGAAATTTCTCCAGATTATGGTTTTACTGCAATAATTGTAGCGTTTTTGGGCCGTTTACATCCTGTCGGAATAATTTTTGCATCTTTAGTTGTTGCAATAACTTATCTGGGTGCCGAAACAGCTCAAATATTTATGCAAATTCCAAAATATACTGGCCAGGTTTTTCAAGGAATGATTTTATTTTTTCTTCTTGCGTCAGATTATTTACTTTTTTTCAAAATTAAATTTATAGGCTCAAAAAAATGATCATCGATATAAATTTTATTGGACTGATAATTGCATCAATCATGGCTTCTGCTGTGCCTTTGATTTTAGCTTCTTGTGGTGAACTGATTACAGAAAGGTCTGGAGTTTTAAACCTTGGTGTTGAAGGAATGATGATCATTGGTGCTATTTCAGGTTTCGCATTAATGACCGTTACAGGAAGTTTAATTATTGCAATTTTTGGAGCAATGTTAGCTGGAGTTTTAATCTCAACTATTTTTGCATTCCTGACACAAACATTAATCACAAATCATGTCGCTACTGGCTTAGCGCTTACTATATTTGGAATTGGAATATCAGCGATGATAGGAAAAAATTTTGTAGGTATTCCTGGAAAAGAATTTCCTGTTTTATTTGAAAGTTTAAAAGATACAATACCACTTATAGGTCCAATATTATTTGGACATTCAATTGTTTTTTATTTTGCTTTTGCTCTACCGTTCATGACTAACTATTTTTTAAAAAAAACAAAAATAGGATTAATAGTAAGAGCTGTGGGAGACTCTCCTGTTTCAGCATCTAATCAAGGAATAAAAGTAAGGTTAGTTCGTTATTTATGTATTCTTTACGGAGGTGCAATGAGTGGACTTGCTGGTGCATATTTATCAATGATTTATACTCCGCAGTGGATTGAAAATATGACAGGCGGAAGAGGTTGGATCGCATTAGCTCTGGTGGTTTTCTCAACATGGAATCCAATTAAAATTTTGATAGGTGCTATGATTTTTGGTGGGCTAACAATCATTCAATTTCATATGCAAGCAATTGGAGTAAGAATTCCTGTGCAATTTTTAACAGCTCTACCTTACATCGTTACAATAATAGTTTTAGTTGTAATTTCTCGTGATAGTAGAAAAATTAGGCTAAGTACTCCTAGTTCTCTGGGGAAATCTTTTCATAAAGACAATTAATTCAAAAATAATTATTTTTTTTTAGATAATTTAATCTAGATTAAATTTTATTAAAAAATCAAAAGGGGAAATAAATTTATGCATAAAATATTTATTCGTTCTTTCGTCTCTTCTTTAGTTTTATTGTTTACATTGACTGTAGCTGCAATAGCAAAGGATGTGAAAGCAGCATTCGTTTATATTGGTCCAACTGGTGACCATGGATGGACTTATCAGCATGATGTAGGTAGAAAAGCTGTTGAAGCTGCCGGATTTAAAACAACTTACGTAGAAGGTGTTCCAGAAAGTGCTGATGCTGAGAGGGTTCTTAGACAATTAGCTAATTCTGGTCATGACATTATCTTTACAACTAGTTTTGGATACATGAATCCAACTAACAAAGTTGCAAAAGAGTTTCCAAATGTAAAATTTGAACATGCTACTGGATACAAAAGAGAACATGCAAATGTCTCAACATACGCAGCTAGATTCTATGAAGGTAGAACTATTTTAGGAACAATTGCTGGAACTATGACAAAATCAAATGTTATTGGTTATGTTGCATCTTTTCCAATTCCTGAAGTTATCAGAGGTATCAATTCATTTACTTTAGCGGCTCAAAAAGTTAACCCAAATATTAAAACTAAAATTGTTTGGGCTTTCACTTGGTACGATCCAGGTAAAGAAGCAGAGGCAGCAAAAGCTTTAATCGATCAAGGTGCTGATGTAATTGCTCAACATACAGATAGTACTGCTATTGTTCAAATGGCTGAAAAAGCTGGAGTTTATGCTTTTGGACAAGCAAGTGATATGGACAAGTTTGCTCCTAAAGCTGTATTGACTTCAGTTGAAAACAATTGGGGGCCATATTACGTGGACAGAGTAAAAGCTGTTGCGAACGGTACATGGAATCAAAAAGATACTTGGCATGGTATTGGAGATGGTATGGTTGTGATATCAGATTTAGATTCACAAATGCCAGCTGACCTAAGATCAAAAGTTAAAAAACTTCAAGCAGATTTAGCATCTGGCAAAGTTCATTCTTTCACTGGACCAATTTATGACCAGAAAGGTAATTTAATGGTAGCAGAAGGAAAAACTGCAGATGATGGAATGCTTGCAGGAATGATGACTTACGTTAAAGGTGTTGAAGGAGATATACCTAAGTAATCAATTTTCAATTTAAAAAATTTAAAAGGCCGGTTTTTTAACTGGCCTTTTTTATATCTGATGTTTTTTTTTGATTTCTTCGATCCTTAATTCTTCATAAATTTCGAAGGGTTGTACTATCCAAGGATTATCAGGAAGTTTATTAGCACAGAAGTCTGGCTCAAATGTTGATTTCTTTTTTTTAAATAATGTTGCGGTTTTAATATCCTCTATTTTATCCTTTATGGGTTCGTATTTTTTTAACCAATCTATACTTTTGTTAAAAGTAATTCCTGTGTCAGATAAATCATCACATAAAAGTATTTTTCCGCCCATATTAGGTGCTATCGAACTCATTTCTCTTGAAAATACAATGTCTCCCTGCTCATCCTCTACTCCCTTACCACTGTAAGATTCGACTGCAAGATACGCACATTTTAATTTAAAAATTCTGCTTAAAACATCTATCATCGGCGCTGCTCCACGCATGATGCCAACTAGTATTGTTGGTTTATATCCGCTCTCATCAATTTGGATTGCTAGTTTCTCAACAGTTTTGTTATACTCGTCCCAGCTGACAATCATTTTTTCAGACATAATTTTTTATATCTAGTTATTTAAATAATAAAACTAAAACTGCAAGAACGATAAGTGCTATTATTGAAGAAATTAAAATATACAACCTATGAATGTTTCTTCCTCTTAAATTAAAATAATGTCTTGCTACACCAGAAATAACTGCAATTGCACATAATATTAACCAATTATATTGATGATAAACTAAAAAGCTCGAATGCCCAGAAAGCATTATAAACAAAACTAAAAAAGTTGAATAATTATTGTGAATTGATCTTTGTTTAGCTGCTAAAGATAAGCTCATATCAAATTTTTCACCTCTTTCGCTGCTACTAATTATGTTCATTTGATTGGGGATAATTACTGTGAAAACATTACCAAACATATTGGATCCAATAATTAATCCAACACTTAAAATTGCAAATTTCGGTCCAAATAATTTTGTAAGTCCAAATGATACTATTGCTAGCAAAATTATTCCTGTGGATATAAATAAAACATTATTCTCAATTAATTTTGATTTACATAAAAGATCGTAAACAAACCAAGAAATAATTAACGATAAAAGTGAGATAATAATTGCATAACTAGGGGGTATTAAGAGAACACGCTTATCAACCATCAATACACCAGCGTTATAATAGTAAATTACAACTAACAGCAACATTCCAGTTACAAAGGTTAAGTAACTTTGCCATTTGAAGATTACTAATCTATTTAAGTAATCCTGAGGTGGAGATGTTTTTAACCTCGAAAGTTTGTAAAAAAAACCTGAATGCATCAGATATCCTTCACCATCGATATCATCACTCGTTATATTTTTATTTAAATTATTATCTAAGTAATTAAATAAAAAACTATTACCTACCCATAATATAGCAAATAATACATGGCCCCATCTTAGAATAACTTCTAACCATTTTATTGTATAAGGTAAAAATTCCATCAATATTTTATTTTATCTACTTTTTTATCCCAAATTTCAAATGCTTTTAAAGCTTCATCTCTAAGCATTTGTACCATTTTAATTTTCCTATCATCAATTTTTTTTGGAATTTCTGTATAAATAAACGAGTCATCGAAATCTATATTTTTCGCATCCTCTCTAGTATTTGCGTAATATATTTTATCTAACCTTGACCAATAAATCGCTGAAAGACACATCGGACAAGGTTCACAGGAAGTATAAATCTCGCATCCAGAAAGATCAAAAGTATTTAAGTTTTTACAGGCTTCTCGAATTGCTACTATTTCTCCATGAGCAGTCGGATCATTTGAAGAAGTAACTTTATTTGAGCCCTCTGCAATAATCTTATCATTTTTAACTATAACACTTCCAAAGGGACCCCCAATAGTATTTGCACTATTTATTGAAAGTTCAATAGCTTTTGCCATAAATTTTTTTTTACCTTCCATTTTAATTTTTTATTTTATTTTTAATTTTGTTAATACTCATTAAAATTCTTTCAGGTGTTGCAGGTGCATTAAGTTCAGGTGTAAACTGGTAATTTCCAATTGAAGCAACTGCATCTTTAATTGCATAAAAAACACTCATGGCTAGCATTAAAGGAGGTTCACCAGTTGTTTTTGCTTTATTAACAACTTTTTCTTTATTTAATCCTTCTTTAAAAATTTCTACATTAAATTTTTTTGGAATATCACTTACTGCAGGTATTTTGTAAGTCGATGGAGAAAAAGTTGTTATCTGACCATCTGATTTCCACTTCAATTCCTCTATTGTAAGCCAACCTTGTCCTTGTACAAAACCACCCTCTATCTGGCCCAGTTCTAGTGCTGGATTTATTGGTTTACCAGCATCATGTAAGATATCCACTCTTTCCAGTATGTTTTCACCCGTCAATGTATCTACAGTTACTTCCGAAACAGCTGCTCCGTAACAAAAGTAATAAAAAGGTCTTCCTCTAAATTTTTTTTTATCAAAATTAATTTTTGGTGTTGAATAGAAGCCTGATGATGAAAGAGAAATTCTATTTAAATATGCCTCTTGAATTATGCTTTTAAATTTAAATTGTCTATTTCCAAATATTATATATTGATCTTTATAGACTGCCTCTTGATTATAGATCTTATATTTTTTCTTAATAAATTTTTCTAAATTTAATTTAATCTTTGCTACTGCATTTAACGCTGCTGCTCCATTAAGGTCTGTAGTTGATGAAGCTGCGCTAGCTGAAGTATTTGGAACCTTGGCTGTATTTGTTGATGAGATATGAACTAAATTATATGGTAATCCTAATGAATTTGCTACCAACTGAGCAATCTTTGTGTGTGTCCCCTGACCCATTTCAATTCCTCCATGATTCAAATGAACACTTCCATCTGTGTAAATATGAACTAAGGCTCCAGCTTGATTTAAATGAATTGTTGTAAATGAAATACCAAATTTTAAAGGTGTAATAGCTATACCCTTCTTTTTAAATTTATTTTTTTCGTTAAATTTTCTTATATCGAAATATCTTTTCTTGTAATTAGATTTAATTTCTAAATTTTTAAATATTTCATTAATGACATTATCTTCAACTGTCATTCCGTAATGAGTTACATTCCTTTTATCTTTTTGATAAAAATTTTTCTTTCTGACTTCTATAGGATCTTTTTTTAGGTACCTTGCAATATTATCTATAATATTTTCTATAGCCATCATCCCTTGATTTCCACCAAAACCTCTAAATGCAGTTGAGGTTGGAATATTTGTTTTACATAAATTATTTGTTACCTCGATATCTGAAATATAATATGCATTGTCTACATGAAGCAAAGCTCTCTCGTTTATTGCTGCTGATAAATCGGGTGACATTCCACAATTAGAAGATAAATTTAATTTTAACCCTTCAATGATACCTTGATCATTAAAACCAACTTCATATTCAGATAAAAATTCATGTCTCTTACCGGTTAAAATTATATCATCATCTCTATCTAATCTTAATTTAACTGGTTGCCCTGATTTTTTTGCTAACAACGCGCAAATGCATGCAGTCATAAAATTTGTTTCCTTTCCACCAAAACCACCTCCAATTCTTCTAACTTCAACATTTATAGAATTACTTTTTTGATTAAACATTTTTGCAATTAATTGTTGAGTTTCCGATGGATGTTGTGTTGAGCTATAAACTAAAAAATTATCGTCTTCTTTAGGAACAACAAAAGCTGCCTGGCCCTCTAAATAAAAGTGCTCTTGGCTTCCAGTTGTGAAATTTCCTTTTAAATTATTTTTTGAATTTTTTATTTTTTTAAAAGGATTGCCTTTTTTAATTTTTCTAGGTTTAAATAAAAATTGCCTTTTGTTTAAAGCTTCTTTAATTGTAATAACAGGTTTTAAATCTTTATATGTAATTTTGGCTTTTAATACTGCCTTTCTAGCAAGTTCTGTAGTTGTAGCAGCAACAGCAAATAATGGCTGACCAAAAAACTCAACTTTTTTTTCTGGAAAAATTGGATCACCATCAAAAACTGGACCCACATCATTCCTACCAGGGATATCTCTTTGAGTAACTATTGATATCACTCCTTCACTTTTTTTTACCTCGGTTAAGTCTATACTTTTAATTATTGCATGAGCTTTTTTGCTTAAACCAATAGCACCATAAATTGTGTTTTTTGGCTCATTAATATCATCAGTGTACTCTGCATATCCACTCACATGCTTGTAGGCACTATCGTGTGGTCTTATTTCTTCGATGTAGTTATCTTTGCTCATTTAATTTACTCTTGATAACTTATTAGAATTTATTTCTACAAAACATTTCATCAATAAATTTTTTGCTATCTCTAATCTGTATTCTTTACTAGCTCTCATGTCTCCAATAGGACTTAAATCTTTTTCTAAATATTTTTTTGCTTGATCAAAAGTATTGATAGTAAGAGGCTTATTTTTAAGAATTTTTTCACATGCTTTAGCTCTTTTTGGTACAGCGGCCATGCCTCCATATGCAATATAAACCTCTTTAATTTTATTATTATTAATCTCAAAATTAAAAGATCCACAAACAGATGAAATATCATCATCAAATCTTTTTGAGATCTTAAATGCCTTAAAAATATTTTTTTTAAATAATGGTATTTTTATTGAGTGTATAAATTCATTGTTTTTTAATTTAGTTTTTCTGTAATCAAGAAAAAAATGATTTAAAGATATCACTTTTCTTTTGTTAAAACTTTCAATTAAAACCTCTGCATTTAAAGATAATAGAACTGGCAGTGAGTCACCAATTGGAGATGCTGTTGCGATGTTGCCACCTATAGTTCCAACATTTCGAATTTGAACAGAGCCATATCTTTTTAGAACCAAATAAAAATCTGGATAATATTTTTTAATTTCTTTTTCAAATTTTATTAAAGGTGTAGCAGAACCAACTTCTAAATAATTTTTACTTACTTTTATAAAATCTAATTCATTAATTTCTTTTAAATCAATTATAAAAGGAATTTCTTTTCTTTCTTTTGTAACTTTTAAAGATAAGTCAGTTCCACCAGCAAGAAAACTAAAGTTAGAATGTTTTTTAATTATACCTTTTAAATCTTTAATATTTTTTGGTGAAAAATAAATTTTATCATCTTTTTTAATATAAACATTTTTCGGTTTAATTTTTTTTAATTGCTGAATAACTTTATTTTTATTTTTAGAAAATTGATCATTCTTGTTTATCTTATTTAAACTTTTGGCAGCATCAATTATAGGTCTATAACCAGTACAACGACATAAATTACCTGATATAGAGTCTGTTATTAATTCATTATTGAGACTTTTATTATTTTTAAACATTGAAAATAAAGACATGACAAATCCTGGCGTACAGAAACCACATTGTGAACCATGAAATTTTACCATCGCATCTTGCACTGGGTGAAGTTTTCCATTTTCAGAAACTAAATCCTCCACAATTATAAGTTGCTTGCCATTCAATGAGGGGACAAATGAAATGCAAGAATTAATTGCTTTATATACAATTTTATTATCGACTAATTCACCCAAAACAATTGTACATGCACCACAACCACCCTCCGAACATCCTTCTTTAGTTCCGGTCTTTTTTAATTCAGTTCTAATATAATTAAGTAACGTTTGATTTGGATCGGGATTTTTGATTACTATAAGCTTGTCATTTAATAGAAATTTAACAGAACTCGATATCACTTAACTACCTCTATAAGTAGAATAACTCCAAGGTGAAACAAGTAAAGGAACATGGTAATGCTGTGAGGGATCTGAAATACCAAATCTTATAACAACATCATCCAAAAATGGTACATCGCTAGCTGAAGATGTATTTTTAAAATAATCACCAATATGAAAAATTAATTCATATTTACCTTTAATAAAAACATCTCCCTCTGCTAATGGTGAATTAGCTCTACCATCGTCATTGAGTTTTGTTGACGTTAATTTTTTTCGTTCTGAATTATTGATATAAAACAACTCAACCAAGATACCTTTGCCAGGTTTACCAGAATACACATCTAAAACATGAGTTGTGAGCTTTGTCATAAAATTATAGTATCATTTAATTTCAAACTTAAATTTTTAAAAGTTATATGAGAACAATAGATAACATTAACGATCTTAACAAGTCTGATTTTTTGTCTATATTTGGTAATGTTTTTGAGAAAACTGAGTCAGTTGCTATGGAAGCTTTTGAGTTAAAACCATTTAAAAACTTTGAAGATATTGTATTTAAAATGCTTGATATTTATGAAAATTACGAAAAGAATAAAATTTTAGAGATTTTAAATGCTCATCCTGAGCTTGCTATAGCAAAAAAAATGACCTCTGAATCTATATCAGAACAAGCCTCTGCAAAATTAAACCAATGTTCTAATGATGAATATGAGGAATTTAAAAAATTAAATGCAGAATATAAAAAAAAGTTTAATTTTCCTTTTATAATTGCCGTAAAAGGTAAAGATAAAAATGAAATTTTGAATAATTTTAGACAAAGAATACAAAGTGATGTAGAAAGTGAATTCCTTGAAGCAAAAAAACAAGTAAAAAAAATCGCAACTTTTCGTTTGAATGAAATAAACAAAAAATGAAAAAATTTATAAGTGCAAAAATGATTAACTTAGCAGATCCAAGAATTGGAACTAAGGTTATATTTAAGACTGACGATTTTTTTGCAGCTGCTCATAGAATATTAAACATCGAAAATCCAGTTTTTAAAGATGGATTATTTGACAAGCATGGTAAATGGATGGATGGATGGGAAACAAGGAGAAGAAGATCAAAAGGTTTTGATTATTTAATTTTAAAACTTGGTAAACCTGGAAAGATATTCGATATCGACATTGACACAACACATTTCAATGGAAATCAGCCCACACATGCTTCGTTGGAGGGTTGCTTTAGTAAAACAAAGCCTAATAAGAAAACAAAATGGATTTCTTTACTGAGCAAGAAAAAACTTGGGCCAAGCCGAAACCATAACTTCAAATCAAACAACAAATCTGTTTTTAATTATATAAGACTAAACATTTTTCCAGATGGTGGAGTTGCGAGACTAAGACTTTATGGAAAAATTGAAATGGAGAAAAACTTTTTAAATAACAAAACTATCAACCTTACATCTGTTTTAAATGGCGCTTCAATTATTGGTTGTAATAATGAACATTTCGGCAGGGCTGAAAATATCATAGCACCTGGAAAAGGAAAAAATATGGGAGATGGTTGGGAAACAAGAAGAAGTAGAGGAAAAAACTTTGATTGGCTTATAATAAAATTTGGAAAACCAGGATTAATAAAAAAACTAGAGATAGATACCCATCATTTTAAAGGAAACTATCCCGATAGTTGCTCAATTCAAACTGCAAGCATTTCAAAAGATCTGTCCAATAAATCAATTGTCAATAATTCAAAAAATTGGAAGTTTATTTTAAATAAGTCAAAACTGTCAGCTCACAAGAAACATATTTTTAAAAAATTCTTAATTAAGAGAAGTAAGGAAAATTATCTTAGAATAAATATCTATCCAGACGGTGGAATTTCAAGAATAAGGGCATTCGGAAATTTTGTGAGATGAAAATAATAAAAGCAAAAAAAATTACTAAAAAAAATTTTTCTAAATTTGGTCAATTAATAGATACGTCAAAAAAAAATCCTATAAATATTAATGATGGATATGCAAAAAGATTTGATAATTTGATAAACGTAGATGCATCTAAAAACAAAGGGAAAGCAATTGTTAGTATTTTTAAAGCAAAAAAAAGAAGGTTTCCTATGAAAATTTATATGATGGAAAAACACCCTTTAGGAAGCCAAGCCTTTATACCTATGGAAGATACAAAATTTTTAGTATTTGTAGCACCAAAAGGAGATAAACCAGATGTAAATAAAATCCAATCCTTTTTAGTCCCAAAACAAACTGGGGTTAATTACAATGCTGGTATTTGGCACTTTCCGTTGATTTCTATGAAAAATATGAATTTCCTAATTGTTGATAGAAAAGGAAAAGGAAACAATCTCGTTATTCATAAATTTAAAAAAGATAAAATTATTTTGAAAAAATGAAAAAAAAATACCCAAGAGATTTGGTAGGATATGGTTCCCAAAAAGTTAAAGTAAAGTGGCCTGGTAATGCTAAGTTAGCTTTGCAATTTGTGCTTAATTACGAAGAGGGAGCAGAGAATTGTACTCTTCATGGTGATAAAACTTCAGAAATATTTTTATCAGAAATTATAGGAGCAAAACCAATTAAAGGTCGACACTTAAATATGGAGTCAATTTATGAATATGGATCAAGAAGAGGGTTTTGGAGAATTCACGATCTATTTAATAAAAAGAAAATTCCACTTACTATTTTTGGAGTTGGTATGGCATTGGAAAGAAATAAAGAAGTTTGTTCGGCTATAAAAAAAGCAAACTATGAAGTTGCTAGTCATGGGTGGAGATGGATTGACTATCAAAATGTATCAAAGAAAAAAGAAAAGAATGATATGAAACTTGCAGTAAAATCTATAAAAAAGATTTTTGGTAATCAACCTGCTGGTTGGTACACTGGTAGGTGTAGTGAAAATACTCTAGATTTAGTAATTGATAATGGTAGTTTTTTATACTGTAGCGATACATACAGTGATGATCTTCCTTATTGGATAAAAAAAGGAAATAAAAAACAGCTAATGGTTCCTTATACACTTGATAATAATGATATGAGGTTTGCAACCAGTCAAGGATTTAATTCGGGTGAACAATTTTATAATTATTTAAAAGATAGTTTTGATGCCCTTTATGAGGAAGGAAAAACTTCACCAAAGATGATGTCGGTCGGCTTACATTGTAGATTAATTGGAAGACCTGGTAGAATACAGTCTCTTAAAAAATTTTTAAATTACATCACAAAATTTAAGGATATTTGGATCTGCAAAAGAGTAGATATAGCTAAACATTGGATAAAAAATTATAGTTAAAATTTTTATTATTGTTCTGCAGCTATAGAAGTATAGTGAGCAACTGCTTCTATTTCATCATCAGTTAGTATACCCTCCATTGCGGGCATTACTCCTATACCGTTTCTAACTGCCATTATAATTCTTTGAATATCAGGTCTAATTTCATTTAAATTTGGACCAACCATTGCGTTCGATCCAGCATCTGAGAGCATATGACATGCTGCACAATTTCCAGTTCCCAGAAAAACTTCTTTTCCCTTATTAAACAATTCATCAGCATTAACGTGGGTTAATGATAAAAATATCAAAAATAATGATGTACAAAAGAAATTTAAAAATAATTTTTTCATATAAATTTGGTATCATAATTAAAAAAATTTAAAAAGGAGAATTATGAAAGCTTATTGGATTGCAAATTATACTGAAATAAAAGATGACGAAAGACTTAAAAAATATGCCGTTAAAGCTAAAGAGGCGGTTGAAAAATATTCTGGAAAAATAATAGCGAGAAGTGCAAATAATGTAACTTTGGAAGGTAGGGAAATGGTTAGGGTAGCGCTTGCAGAATTTCCAGATATTGAAACAGCAAAAAATTGTTACAATTCTGAAGAGTATGTTGAAGCTAGAACGCATTTGGAAAATAATGCTACTAGAGAACACATAATTTTTGAGGGAATGTAAGATAATAAATTTTAAATTTATAAATTAAGAGCATGAAGATATTTGATTGTTTTATGTATTTTGACGAGGAAATGATTTTAGATCTTAGGCTAAATATTTTAAACAAATACGTTGATTATTTTGTAATTGTGGAAAGTACATTCACTCATCGTGGAGAAAAGAGAGAATTAAAATTTAATCAAAATAAGTTTGAACAATTTAAAGATAAAATCATTTATCTTATTTATGATCAAGTCCCAGAAAATATTGAAAGTATCAATGCAAATGATAACGAAAAAGAGAAATCAAGAAAATTGATTATGAATGCAATTTTTAGGGAAAATGGTCAAAGAAATTTCATTGAAAAAGGTTTAAAAAGTGCTGAAAGCGAAGATATTATTTTAATTTCAGATGTAGACGAAATACCAAACCTAAATGATTTAGATTTTAATCAAATAAATCAAAAAATTTTTTTGTTTGAACAAGATATGCTTTATTACAAATTTAATTTAAAATTACCTAACTTATCATGGAAAGGGTCAAGGGGCTGCAGAAAGAAATATTTTAAAAATCCTCAGTGGTTAAGAAATATAAAAGATCGTAAATACCCATTTTATAGGTTAGATGCATTTTTTTCTGAAAAAAAGTTTATTAATTGTAAGATAATTAAAAATGGTGGATGGCATTTTACCAACTTAAAAACAGCTGAAGAAATAAAACATAAATTAAAATCATATCTTCATCATATTGAATTTGATAAAAATCCATTAACTACTGATCAAATTGATCAAATAATAAAAGATAAAATTGCAGTTTATAATTTATCAGCTGATCAAAGACAAAATAAATTAGGTGGGAACAAATTAGAAAATTATCCGATACAAAATTTACCTAAATTTTTAACTGATAATATAGAACAATACAGAGAATGGATAGATTGATATAGAGATTTAGTACTGTATAGGCTCAGGATCTATACTTCTCCATAAATACCAAGTTGCAACTGAACAATAGGGTGAAAATTTTTTGTTTAAATATTTAACGTAGCTTTCTGGTGGTAGATATTTTTTATTAAAATTTTTTGAAATAGCTCTTAATAAACCAATATCCTGAATTGGCCAAATATTAGGACGATTATAAGTAAATAATAAAATCATTTCTGCTGACCATCTTCCAATTTGTCTTAATTGAGAAAGATAAATTATAGCATCTTCATCAGACATTTTTGAAATAAGTCTTGGATTAAACTCTTTACTTAATATTTTTTGAGCTAAACTTTTTATACCTTTCACTTTCTGTCTACTTAGACCACAACTTTTGAGCTGAATAGTAGACAGCTTGCTTACTGTTTTTGCGTTAATTTTATTTTTACATTTTTTCTTAAATTTTAAAAAAACTGAATTAGCAGCAGCTACACTAATTTGTTGTCCAATTATACTTTTACAAAGAGAGAAAAAGACATCTTTTCTTGAAGTTAGCACTATCTCTGAAGGGGATTTATATTTTTTAATCAAAGAAGACATGATTTTATCTTTTTTAGATAAATATTTTTTTGCTTTATTCCAATATGATGGGGTTTTACTCATGTCGAGAAACAGATAACTTTTTTTTCAAATACATCTCTCTTCTAAATATTATAATAGATGAAACAATAACCAATAAAGCGCCTAATAAAGTTTTAGAAGTTGGTATTTCGTTCCAAATAAAATATCCAAATATTATGGCAAATACTAATCCAAGATATTTTAAAGGCGAAACCAAACTCACTTCTGAATATTTATAAGATTGTGACAACCATAAATTTGCAAGACCACCTAATATACCAACCATTGATAGCAAAAATAAATCAAGTAAACTTGGCAAGATCCATCCCTGATAAAAAGATAAAAAACTTAAAAGCATTATAGAGAATGAAAAGAAAAAACTAATCAACCAAGCAGGCTCAGTTGATGATAATTTTCTTATAGCAATAGCAACGTAAGATAAACCTAAGCAAAAAATTATTGGATAAATATAATATAAATTTAAAGAGCTAAAACCTGGTTCAGTTATGAAGATTATACCCACAAATCCAACTAAGACCGCTAACCATCGATAAATACCAACTTTTTCTTTTAATAAAAAAATTGAAAATATTGTTATAAATATTGGCGCTGCAAAAGATATACTTACAACTGTTGCCAAAGGTAAATTTCTTAATGCTACAAATATAGAAACCAAAGCAATTAATCCTGCTAAACATCTTTTAAAATGAAGAAACGGTCTAGTTGTTTTATAAAAATCTAAATATCTATCTTTAGGAATAAGAAATAAAATAGGAATTATTCCACAAAATCCTCTGAAAAATAATACTTGTCCAACGGGATAATCCTCAGACCATTTAACAATCACATCCATAAGTGAAAATGCACATACCGATATGAACATGTAAAAAAAGCCTAATTGATTTTTTGATAGCATATGATTAAATTTAGATTAATTAAGTTAATTATCAATGGAAATAGCAATTTTAGGATTAGGATGTTTTTGGGGACCAGAAATTAAGTTTAGTAAACTTGATGGAGTTATAAAAACAGAGGTAGGTTATTGTGGAGGTAATAATGCTGAAACAAATTATAAAGAAGTATGCACAGGCACAACAAATCATGCAGAAGTAGTAAAATTAGATTTTGATCCTAAAGTAATTTCTTACGAGAAAATTCTTGAATATTTTTTTGAAATTCATGATCCAACAACATTAAATTCTCAAGGACCAGATTTCGGAACTCAATATAGAAGTGAAATATTTTATTTAAATGATCAGCAGAAAATTACTGCTGAAAAAATGATAGAAAAAGAAAACGTCAAATTATTAGGAAAAGTAGTAACAAAAACTTCTTTAGTTAAAAATTATTGCCCAGCTGAAGAGTATCATCAAAGATATTTGGAAAAAAGATAAAATGTCATTAGTTGATACAAGTTGGTTAGAAAATAATATTGATAAAGTAAAAATTATTGATTGCTCATGGCATATGCCTCAAACTCAAAGAAACGGTTTTGAGGAATATACAAAGGAACATATTCCAAATGCTATTTTTTTTGATTTAGATAAAAATTCTAAATTAGATACTGATTTACCACATATGCTTACTGATAGTAAATCTTGGGAAAAAATAGTGAGTAATATGGGCATAGAAAATGATGATGAAATAGTAATTTACGATAATTCTGATGTTATTAGTTCTTGCAGATGTTGGTACAATTTAATTTATTATGGACATGACCCTAAACTAGTTCATGTGCTCGATGGTGGGCTAAAAAAATGGAAAAAAGAAAACAAAGCCACAGATGACAAAGAAGTAATCATTAAAAGTTCTAAATATTCTAGTAAAGAAAATAAGGAGCTTGTTAAAAGTAAAAAACAGATTGATGAAAATATTAATAAAAAAGAATTTAATGTTGTTGATGCAAGGAGTAGAGAAAGATTTGAAGGAAAAGTTGCTGAACCAAGGAAAGGTTTAAGAAGTGGTTCAATAAAAAATTCTTTTTGCCTTCCATTTTCCGAATTAATTAATGAAGACCATACATTTATAAGAAAAGAAGAAATCAAAAAAAAATTTGAGTCATTTAAATTTGATCAAAAAAAAAATATAGTATTTTCGTGTGGTTCTGGGGTAACAGCAAGCGTATTGGCACTAGCTTATTCTCTAATAAATGCTAAATATATGCCTTCAATATACGATGGCTCATGGTCTGAGTATGGAAAG
This sequence comes from Candidatus Pelagibacter sp. HIMB123, assembly GCF_052048195.1. NCBI lineage: Bacteria > Pseudomonadati > Pseudomonadota > Alphaproteobacteria > Candidatus Pelagibacterales > Candidatus Pelagibacteraceae > Candidatus Pelagibacter > Candidatus Pelagibacter sp. HIMB123. The sequence goes on from NZ_JBNAIL010000014.1 coordinate 28,525, forward strand.
AGTTAATATATGAAAAGATCAACTAAAATCACATCAATAGTACTTATCTTCTTTTTTATCATTGCGGCTGTAATCATTGCCAGAACAATGATTGGTAATCATTTCAAAAAAAAATTTAGTAAAAGACCTCCTCCAGGAATAATTGTTAAAGTAGTTGAGCAAAAATTATTTCAAAATACAATTGAAACATTTGGTACTGCTGTGCCTGCACAAATTAAATCCTTTAATATTGAAAAATATGAAATATTGGAACCAATCAAATTTAACACAAAAGTCAAATCAGGAGATGTAATAGCAAAATTAAAGAATAGAAATATAACTACTCCTTTTGACGGAATTATTGGAAAACGAGATTTTTCAAACGATATAGATGTGTCTCAAAGCTCAATTGTATTAAATTTAGAAGACACTTCTGTTCTATTTGTTGATGTCGATATACCCGAAACTTTTGCGCCTTATGTGAAAAAAGGCCAAAACGCAGATATAAAATTCTCTGGAAATGCTCTTAAAAAATATTCTGGAACTGTAGACTCCACTGCAAGTAGAATTGACACAAATAAAAGATCTCTACCAGTAAGGATTAAATTAAATAACCCTAACAATGAACTTCTGTCTGGATCGTTATTAGAAATCTCTATTAATTATAATGAAAGAAATTCGTTAAGTATTCTTGATACTAGCTTGATAATGGAGGGTGATAATGTTTACGTATATAAAGTAGACGAAGAAAATACTGTGAAAAAAGTACCAGTGGAAATAGGCTTAAGAAAAAAAGGCATTGTAGAAATCACATCTGGACTTGAAGATGGTGACACGGTAGTTGCTGAAGGTCTAAAAAAAACAAGACCTAATGGAAAAATTAAACCAATAAAATATGGTTCAAAACAAAATTCATCAGGTTGGGGTAAAAAAAAGAAATCAACTAAAGAAGAAAATAAGAAGTAATAATAAAAAACTAAATGTATATAACTGAAGTTAGCATAAGAAGACCAGTTGTAGCTTGGGTGCTATCTTTAATACTTATTGTGTTTGGTCTATTTGTTTACTCTGAAGTACCAGTTAGAGAGTTACCTGATGGTTTGCAGCCACCAGTAGTGCAAGTTAAAGTCGATTACAAATCCGCTTCAGCTCCAATCATAGATCAGGAAATAACTCAAGTGATAGAAGACGTTATAGGAGGTGCAGAAGGAATAAAAAATATAGACTCCAAATCTGAAAACGGAAGAAGTAGTATCAACATAGAGTTTGATACTGATATTGAGCTAGATGATGCTGCTAATGATATAAGAGAAAGAGTAGCTAGAGTAGTTGATAATCTACCTTCTGAAGCTGATGCTCCACAAATTTTAAAACAAGCTGCTGGATTTACTACAACTATGTGGCTTTCTGTTTCATCTTCAACTTGGTCAGATTTAGAGCTTGGTGATTACGCAGATAGATATCTAGTAGACTCTTTTTCAAGTGTAAAAAATGTTGGAAGAATTCTACTAGGAGGACTTAGAGAGCTTAGTGTTAGAGTTTGGATTGACCCTATTAAATTAGCTGCAAATGACATGACTATTCAGGAAGTAGAAGGTGCACTTAGAAATGAAAACATAAGTTTGCCTGCAGGGACTTTAGAAGCAGATAATATAGATTTGACTATTAATTTAGATAAGTCTTATACAAATATTGATGAATTAAAATTTTTACCTATTAAAAGAACAAAAGATAAAATTGTAAGACTATCAGATGTAGCAAATGTAGAATTTGGTCCTGTTTCTGAAAAAACATTGTTTAAAGCTCAAAGCAAAAAAAATTTAAATCAAAAGACAGTTGGTATAGGAATTTACGCAAAAAGTGGCGCCTCAACAGTTGAGCTTTCAAAAGAAATTCAAAAAAAAATTATTGAAGTAAGAAAAACATTGCCCGAAGGCTTAAAGTTAGAAGTTTCATTTAACAGAGCCACATATGTTAATGCAGCAATTGACGAGGTTTATAAAACTTTAGCAATAGCATTTGTTTTGGTTGTAATAATAATTTATTTATTTTTAGGTAATATTAAAGCAGTTATCGTTCCTGCAGTTGCACTACCTGTAAGTTTAATTGCATCTTTTCTTGGAATTTATCTGTTTGATCTATCTATTAATATTTTTGTTTTACTTAGCTTTATACTTGCAATTGGAATTATTACGGATGACTCGGTCATAATGACTGATGCAATTTATAGAAGAATAGAAAATGGAGAAAACTCATTAGCAGCAGCTTACAACGGTTCAAAACAAATTACATTTGCAATTATTGCAACGACTTTAATTCTGCTAGCTGTTTTTATTCCATTAATATTTATCAAAGGAATATCTGGAACTTTATTTAGAGAAACTGCTATAGCTTTATCTTTCTCTATTGTTGTTTCATCATTTGTTGCTTTAACTTTATCTCCAATGCTTGCAAGTAAATTTTTGAAAAAAAAATCAAGTAATGGATTTTTTGTAAAAAAATTTAATATTTTTTTTCAAGGTTTTTCAAATTTCTACAAAGAAACTTTAAATTATTGGATTAATAAAAAAAAAACTATAATAACTTTTATTTTTTTAATCATAGCTGGATCAATAGCTTTATTTACGTACACAACTAAAGAACTTCTTCCAAAAGAAGATAGAGGTGTTTATTTGGTTATTGGATTTACTGATGAAGGCAGTTCATTTGACTATACACAACAAAGAGCTCAAGATGTAGAGAAGAGATTGCTTCCATTGCTACAGGCTGAAGATAGTCCCTATAATAGATTTATCATGAGAGTTCCGGGTTTTGGTAGTTCTGCAAATTCATTCAATAGTTTTATTATAATTGCTTTACTAGACGATTGGAAAAAACGAGATAAAGATGCTTTGACAATCATGAGACAAGCCATTGGCAAGATAGTAACTGTTCCTCAAACTCTAGCTTTTCCAATCTCCCCTCAAGGAATCAGGGTTTCCAATTATAATAAACCAGTCCAAATGGTAATATTAGGAAGCACTTATGAAGAATTAGAAAGCATTCAAAAAGAAGTAATAAGTAAACTTAGAAGAAATAGAGGATTATCAAGAATTGAATCAGATTATAATAGAAACAAACCAGAAGTAAAATTGGTGATCAATAAAAATAAAGCAAAAGATTTAGGAATATCTACTAGAGCTATTGGTCAAACATTGGAAACTTTATATGGTGGTAAAAGAGTTACTACATTTAACAAATTGGGAAAAGAATATCCAATTATTCTCCAGCAATATTTAGTTGATAGAAAAGATAAAGATAGCTTAAGTAAATTATTTGTTAGATCAAGTATAACTGGTGAATTGATCTCACTATCAAATTTAGTTGATTTAAAAGAAGAGGGATCTGCAAAAGAATTAGCTAGATATGATAGACAGAGAGCAGTGACTATTTCAGCAAATGTAAATGAAAATTACTCTTTATTTGAAGCAATTGAGTACCTAGAAAATATTATGGCAGAAGTTGCACCTAATAATCAAATAACCTGGAAAGGTGAGTCAGAAGAGGTAAAAGAAACCACAAATGAACTTTATTTAATATTTGCCCTTGGGTTATTGACTGCTTATTTAGTTATGGCAGCAACATTTAACTCTTTTGTACACCCATTTATAATTATGCTTACAGTGCCATTGGCTGTTTTTGGAGGATTGGTATTTATCCTATTTTTAAATAGTTCAATAAATATTTTTTCCCAAATCGCTTTAGTGATTCTAATCGGTATATCGACAAAAAACAGTATTCTAATTGTTGATTATGCAAATCAAATTAGAACTACCGGAAAAGAAATACAAGCCTCAGTTAAAGAAGCTTGCGAACTAAGGTTTAGACCTATTATGATGACATCTATAAGTACAATGATAGCAATGCTTCCATTAGTAATTGGAAATATTGGACCAGGTGCTGGTGAAGCTTCTAGGTTGGCTGTTGGATCGACTATACTTGGTGGAATGATAATATCTACATTCTTCACACTTTACGTAACCCCAACAATGTACTTAACTCTTGCCAAAAATAGTAAAAGAATTGATGCTGTTGATATTGAGCTAAAAAAACAACTTTCTAAAAAATAATATATTTTGAAGTTGATAAAGAATTTTTACATTCTGATAATTGTTGCTTATAAATATTTGATTGTTTCTCCACTCTTTTGGCTAGATTAATTACTTTTTTATTTTTTTTATAATTTTTATAGTTACCCCACCCTTCATGATAAGCAATATACTGCTTGAAAGCATCTTTTTTTGAAACTTTTAAAATTTTTTCAGTTTTATTAGTATACCAACCAATAAAATCTACACTGTCTTTAAATCTTGTCCTAACAGCAAGCTTATTCCCAGTTTCTTCTTTATATTGTTTCCACGTTCCTTTTACAGCCTGTGAATACCCGAAAGAACTTGATGGTCTCTTATAAGGCACTACTTTAAATAATCTCTGTCTAGGAGGTTTTGCTAACCAGTCAAAACTGGATTCCATTTTTATAATTGCAAGCTGTAAATAAACTGGGGTCCCCCATTTTTTCTCAGCTTTTTTTGCATGTTTATACCACATGTATCTTTCATTAAATATAGAACAACTATCTGCTGTATTTTTCGGAACAGATGAGCAACCTGAAATAAAAATTATTAAAATAAATAAATAATTAATTTTCAAAATTTTCATTTTTTTTAAAAAAGTAAAATATAATTATGGCTATAATTACACCTGCTAGATTTCCAAATAAATCCGAAAATTCAAAACTTCTATTGGGTACAAAGTATTGTAACACCTCAAGTACAATAGACAAAAATATTAAATAAATACTTAAAATGTTGAATTGATTTTTTTTTCGGTAAGTTACAAAACCAATAATTGAGAGAACTATATAGGCATATAAATGATTTGTTGAAACAATAAAATTTGCAGTTATTTGAGGCTGTATTTTACAATCGTCATAAAAATAACAACCAAGCAAACTGCCTGGAAACAAATACAAAACAATTAAAATGAAATTGCATAAATAAAAAATAAATTTATATTTCGAAAAATAATTAATCATTAATAATATAGTTTTATTTATCAAATTGATTTAAAAGATAAACAAATGAGTTATTTAATTTTAGTAAGACACGGTCAAAGTGTATGGAATCTTGAAAAAAAATTTACTGGATGGGTTGATGTAGATCTGACAGAAAATGGAAAATCAGAAGCAAAAAAAGCTGGTGAATTAATAAAACAAGAAAAAATTGAGGTTAATCTGTATTACTCATCTTTTCAATTAAGGGCTAAAAATACCTTAAAAATCATACAGGAAGAATTACAAGATTTTAAAGATGTAAAGAGTGCATGGGAATTAAACGAAAGACATTATGGAGCTTTGACAGGATTAAATAAAGATGAAATGAAAAAAAAACTTGGAGAAGAAAAAGTTCATCAATTTAGACGTTCTTGGGATCTTAGACCCGACCCTTTAGATAAAAAAAATCCATATCACCCACTAAATATTGAAACATACAAAAACATTCCTTTAGAAAAAATTCCTGATACCGAGTCACTAAAAGACACATATGAAAGAGTAATAAAATTTTATAACAAAGAGATTGAGAACAAAACAAGTGAAAATATCCTCATTTCTGCTCATGGAAACTCCATTAGGGCTCTTTGCAAATATTTGTTTAGTTTAAATAATAATGAGATCTCTAAACTTGAAATTCCAACAGGAAACCCACTTTTAATTGAATTAGAAAATAGCAAAATTTCTAATTGCAAATATCTTGATCAAAAAAGAGCTAAAGATCTTTTAGTTTTTTAAAAATATCCAGATCAGTTAAATGATAAAAATCTTTTTGGCTTTCATAGCCAAATAATTTTTTTTGATCTAATAAATTATTCCAAATTTCCAAAATTGAGTAATTTTCTATTTTCTCTTTAATAAATAATTTTTTATTAATTATTTGACATCCAATGTAAATAAATTCTTTTTCAACCTCTTTGTTAATTAAATTATTTTTTAAATTAAAATCACCTTTTAACTTTTTATCAAAACTAAATTTTTTATTTACTAAAAGAAGAATGTTTTCCAATTTTTTAGAAAAATACATTTTTTCCATTTTTAATATCTCATCTTTATAGTCATTACTCCAGATTGTATCTGGATTAAAAATTATAAAATCCTTTTCATTAGAGTCTTTAATCATATTTTGAATACCTCCTCCTGTATCTAAAATATGCTCACCATCCTCAATTATTTTGATATCAATATTGAAATTTTTACTGTTTAAAAAAGCTGAAAATTGATCTTTTAAATAGAAAGTATTTAATAAGATTTTTTGAATACCTAGTTTTTCGATTAAATGAATACATCTCTCAAGCATACTTATATCTTTAATCTCTAATAAGGGCTTAGGAGTATTTAAAGTAACTGGATTTAATCTTTTACCAAAACCTGCACATAAAATTAAAGCTGTATTTATTTTCACAACTCTACCTTATATATTTTGGAAAATTATTTTTTAATAGTAACATCAAATTATTGAATTCATTTTGCTGTATAATTCTATGATTAATCATTTCCCAAGCGTAGGGAATTAATTTTAAATATTTTTTTTTATTGTCTCTAACAGCTAAACGCATAAATATACCGATTATTTTTAAATTTCTTAAAACAGATAATATTTCAAAATCTTTTTTAAATTTTTTCAAATCAATTTTTTTATTTGTTTTGATGTAAAACTTAAATACTTTTTCTTTTAATTCATTAGATGTTTTTAATCTTACGTCGTCAATTAAGGATGCTAAATCGTAAGCTCTATTGCCAATTAGTGCATCTTGACTATCTATTACTGCAATTTTTTTATTGTGATACATCAAATTTGAAACATGAAAATCTCTATGAACAAATGTAACATTTTTATAATTTAATTTTGATAATAATTTTTTTATCTCTAATCTAAATTTTTTTCTAAATTGAATACTTTTAGATTTAGACAATATCTTTGGTGCATACCATTCACAAAAAAGTTTAGTTTCATCAAACAAAATATTGTTTTTATATTCTTGAACTTTATATAATTTGTTTTTAAAATTTTTTACTTTTTTATCTTTTATTAATTGTATTTTATTTAAAATTTTTATTATCTTTTTAAAAATAACATATTTATTATTCTTTTTGTTTTTTAAAATTTGAAACAAAGTTTGACCTCCAAAGTCATTTATTTCTATATAATTATTATTGTAATTTTCACTTAACAAATTTGGTGCTAAAATTTTATTTTTAATTAAAATTTTATTTATCGCGTCGTAAATTAAAAGATTTTTTAACTTTTCTTTCTTGGATAGTACAATAATAGATTTATTATCTCTGTTTCTGTAAAATTCTCTAAAAGAAGCGTCACCTTTTATTTTTTTCAATTTTGCTAAGCTTTTCATCAAAATAGGTTTTAATTTAAACTTTTATATCTACAGTTCTATCATTTAATTGATTTAAATAATTAAATGTTAAAGTTATAAATTTTACATCTTGTTTATCAGCAATTAATTGTGGCCATTCTATAAGTGTTATTAATTTATTATCTTTTTCAAAAATATCTAAATTATTGATATCTTCTTTCCTATTAATTCTAAATAAATCATAATGTTTTATTCTTATATCTTTTATCTGATACTCATTTAATAAACTAAAAGTAGGGCTTGTAATTTCTGTTTGTGTTAAATTATTTATTTTTTGATACTCATTTATAAAATATTTAACAAAGGTTGTTTTGCCAACACCCATCTCTCCATATAAAAAAACAAACTCACCACCTTTAAGATATTTTGTAAATTCTTTAGCTAATTCTTTAGTTAACTTCTCTGAAGTGATATCGATTGTGCTATCTTTAATAGCGATAGGCATCTGGTTTGAAAGGACCTTCTGTTCCAACGCTTATATAGTCTGCTTGCTCTTTTGATAACTTTGTTAGTTTTGCTCCAACCTTTTTTAAATGCAGAGTTGCTACTTTTTCATCTAAATGTTTTGGAAGTACGTAAACTTTATTTTCATAATTTTTATGATTATGCCAAAGTTCTATTTGAGCAATTACTTGATTAGTAAATGATGCACTCATTACAAAACTTGGATGTCCAGTTGCACAACCAAGATTAACCAATCTTCCTTCAGCTAAAAGAATAATTCTTTTTCCACTAGGCAACTCTATTTCATGCACTTGAGGTTTTACTTCAGTCCACTTGTAATTCTTAAGAGCCTCAACTTGTATTTCATTATCAAAGTGACCAATATTACATAAGATGGCTCTATCCTTCATATCTCTCATGTGGTCTGCGGTAACAATATCTTTGTTACCTGTAGCTGTTACAACTATATCCGCTCTACTTATAGCCTCCTCCATTAATACCACTTCATAACCTTCCATTGCAGCTTGGAGAGCACAAATTGGATCTGCCTCAGTAACTAAAACTCTAGCACCACTTTGTCTTAAAGATGCAGCACTTCCTTTTCCAACGTCTCCAAAACCAGCAACAATTGCAATTTTTCCAGACATCATTACATCAGTCGCTCTTCTTATACCGTCAACTAAACTTTCTCTACATCCATATAAATTATCAAATTTCGATTTTGTGACAGAATCGTTCACGTTTATTGCTGGAACTAAAAGGGATTTATCTTTTTCCATTTTATTTAGTGCTTTAATTCCAGTGGTAGTCTCTTCTGAAACACCCTTAATATCTTTCATTAAATCCTGATACTCGTTATGCATGATAGCTGTTAAATCTCCACCGTCATCTAATAACATGTTAGGTTTCCAGTCAGGTTTTCCAACTATAGTTTGTTTAATGCACCATAAATATTCTTCTTCAGTTTCACCTTTCCAAGCATAAACAGGGATCCCAGCCTTTGCAATTGCAGCAGCCGCATGATCTTGAGTTGAAAAAATATTACAAGAAGACCAACGAACTTCAGCACCCAATGCAACTAAAGTTTCTATTAGCACCGCTGTTTGAATTGTCATATGAAGACATCCTATAATCCTTGCGCCCTTTAATGGTTTTTCTTTAGAATATTCTTCTCTTAAAGCCATTAAACCAGGCATTTCACTTTCAGCTATTGATATTTCTTTTCTACCAAATTCAGCTTGAGCAATGTCTTTTACTTTATAATCTTCCATGGCAAGTCTTATACAGCTAAGTATTTATTTATCAAGAAATGATTAAACATTGGGAAATCTTATCTCTATCATTGCTCCTTCTTTATCAATACGATTAGATGCTACAATTTCACCATCGTGGAGTTCAACCAAGTTTTTTACTATATTTAAACCTAAGCCTGAGTGTTCTCCAAATTTTTCAGGTCTATTACTATAAAATCTTTTAAATATTCTTGATGTGTCTTTTTCTTTAAATCCTTGTCCTTCATCAATAATTTTGATTGATATTTGATTTTTCTTATTAACAGAAACATCAACAAAAACATTGGTACCGTCTTTACTAAATGATATTGAATTATCTAATAAATTTGCAATGATTTGTTCAATTCTGTTTTCTATACCATTTATTAAATATTTATCTTTTCCGTCATTTTTATATTCAATTTTAATTCCTTTTTTCACTTGATGAATATTATTGTAATCATCAACAACAGATTGAATGATAGGTTCAATATTAATTTTTTTCATTTTTTCTTTACTTAAAGCAACTTCATCCTTTAACATTTGCGAATAATCAGTAATTAATCTTTCTATTCTTTGAACGTCATGACTAAGTATATTCAATAATCTATTTCTTTGTTCGCTATCATTTGTGTCTTGTAAAATTTCTGATGCACTTTTTAAAGATGCTAATGGATTTCTAATTTCATGAACTAAATCTGTCGAAAAATTTTCAGCATGTGCAACTCTATTTTGAAGCTCGTTTGTCATATCCTCTAAAGAATTAGATAAAAGTCCTAATTCATCATTTCTTTTTTTTAAATTTTCAATACCTGGTTTAGCTTGACTTTTTTCTTTGATACGAATTGTATATCCAACGAGATTCTGTATCGGTTTAATAAAATATCTGCTTAAAACAAAAGAAAAAATTAATATTACAAATCCTACTGATATAGCTGTTCTTATTACAAATGCTTTTCTCTCATCTATTGCAGTCTTTATTTCATTAGCGTTTTCTGTAATAGCTACATAACCAAGATTTATCTCATTCTTTGTAACATTCTTAATAGTTGTTACATTAAATTGATTAAAATCTTCTTGAATAAATGTGTAAGGAGCTCCTAAATTTTCAGAACTAGAATAATTTTTTAATATATCTTTGAATGAAACAGGTTTTTTTTCATCAATTTTTATATTTTTTTCCTCAATAGTTTTTTCTATTTCCTCATTATCTAAACTTTCAAATTCAATTCTATCAAGCCTTGCAGAGAATGATCTTGGATCAAGATCTAAAGTATCAGTGTCACCAATAAGGTTAAGTTGATCATCAAAAAATATTACTCTATCTAAATTTTGAAAAATAAACCTTGTAGAAAATAAAAATCTTCTAATATCGTCAGATTGGAATTTTACATCTAACCTTAAAATATTATCAATGGTGTTGTTAATGATGTTTGTGTGATTTTGAGATTTTTTTTTTATTAAACTTGGCTGAATATTATTTAAATATATGAATGTAAATAGTCCAATAATTGTAAAAATTACAAAATTTATAAATAAAAATTTTTTTAATATAGAAAGAGTTTTTAAGTATTTACTAAACATTAGCTAACATTCCATCTATATCCACTACCATACCTAGTTTCAATAGCTGAAAAATCAGGATCTACTTTTTTAAATTTTTTTCTAATTCGTTTTACGTGACTATCAATAGTTCTATCCTCAATATCTGTATCTTCTCGGTAAGCTATATCCATAAGCTGAGCTCTTTCTTTAATTATACCAGGCCTCTTTGCTAACTCTTTAACAATTAAAAACTCAGTTGTTGTCAATTTATCAGGCAGCTGTTTTCCATTCCATTCACACTCAAGTTGTGATGGATCTAATTTTAATCTTCCATGGGATATCAGACTTTTATTTTCCTCTAGAATATTATTTGAATCTTTTTTTCTTAACTGCACTCTAATTCTTTCAATCAAAACTTTTATAGAAAAACCTCCTGATTTTTTTACAAAATCATCTGCACCCAGCTTTAGACCTAACAACTCATCAATTTCATCATCTTTAGATGTTAAAAAAATTACTGGTAAGGAAGTTTTTTTTCGAAGTTTTTTTAGTAATTCTTCTCCATCCATTTTGGGCATCTTTATATCTATGACTGCTAAGTCAGGTGGCATTCTGGTTAAACCGATTAATGCACTTTCACCATCAATGTATGTTTGAACTTTAAAACCCTCTTTTTCCAATGCGATACTCAAACTTGTTAAAATATTTCTATCGTCATCAATTAAAGCTATTGTTTGTTTTTGCATAAAGTAGTTTAAAAATACTAAATTGTCCTAATTTGGGCAATGTTATAAATTTAATGTAACATACCCCAATTATCTCCAACATTAATATCAACTGTTAAAGGAGTTGAAAAAGAATGATAATCACTCTGAGCTACACTGGTCATTTCTTTCTCAATTAATTTAATCATTACTTTTTCATCTTTTTTTGGAATTTCAAAAATTAATTCATCATGAATTTGCAAAAGCATTTTTGAATTAGAATTTTTTTCCTCTGATAATTTCTTATCTAACCTTATCATGGCTAATCTCATCACTTCAGAAGCAGAACCTTGAATGGGAGCATTAATTGCAGCACGTTCTTGAAAATTTCTGACATTAAAGTTTTTGTCATTTATTCCATTAAAGTGAGATCTTCGTCCAAAAATGTTGTTAACATATCCACTTTTTCTACAAAATTTAATTGTATTATCCATATAAACTTTAATTTCTGGAAACTTGGCAAAATATGAATTCAAAAATTCCTCCGCTTCATAATTAGAAACATTTATTTGCTTAGCTAATCCATATTGCGAAATTCCATAAATAATTCCAAAATTAATAGCCTTAGCCTTTCGTCTGTGATCTTGATTAACTTTTTTGATATCAATATTAAATATTTGGCTAGCTGTTAAAGAGTGAATATCTTCTTTATTTTTAAAAGCTTTTTTAAGTTCTTTCACATCTGCTAAATCTGCTAAAATTCTCATCTCAATTTGATTGTAATCTGCAGAAATTAACAGGTGTCCTTTTTTTGCAGTGAAAGCTTTTCTTATGTCTTTTCCATCCTCTGATTTGATTGGTATGTTTTGTAAGTTGGGATCACTTGATGCTAGTCTTCCAGTTGTTGTAGCAGCCAGCAAAAAGGAAGTATGAACTCTTTTGGTATTTGGGTTTAAATGTTCGGGTAAAGCGTCTGAATAAGTATTTTTTAATTTTGAAACTTGCCTCCAGTCTAAAATTAATTTTGGAAACTCATGACCTTTAAAGGCTAAATCCTCTAAAACACTTGCACTTGTTGCAAAACTTCCTTTTTTAGTTTTCTTTAATCCAGCTATTTTCAAGTCATTATAAATTATTTCACCTAATTGCTTTGGGGATGCGATATTGAACTCTTTTTTAGAAATTTTAAATACTTCTTTTTCAAGTTTTTGGATTTTTTTTTCAAATTTAGATGAAAGAGATTTTAAAAACTTACTATCAATTTCAACTCCCTCAATTTCCATAAATGCTAGAATTTTAATTAGTGGCTTTTCAAAAATTTCATAGATATTTATCATTTTTTCAGATTTTAAATTTTTGATAAATTTCTTGTATAATCTAAAAGTAACATCGGCATCTTCAGCAGCGTAATCTTTTGCTTTATCTAATTCTACTTCGCTAAAATTAATTTCTTTCTTACCTGTTCCTACCATCTCTTTAAAAGAAATAGTTTTATGTCCTAAATGAATTTCTGATAAAGTATCCATATTATGTCTATTTTTTCCTGCATCCAAGACATAAGACATTAGCATCGTATCTTCCATTGATGAAAGCGTTATTCCATGCTTATAAAGTACGATAAAATCAAATTTTATATTTTGACCTATTTTTTTTATACTAGGATCTTCTAATATTTTTTTTAATTTTTTAATTACTGCGTCTTTTTTAAGACACTTGGGTGACTTGTGACCAACTGGTATGTAACATGCTCTCCCAACTTTAGAGCAAAGAGAAATGCCCACTAAATCAGCCTGGTGTGGATCTAATGATGTAGTTTCTGTATCTACAGCAACTTCACCAACTTCTTCTGCCTCCTCTATCCATTTATCAATTTCATCTAAACTATTAATTAAATAATAATTTTTGTTATTTATCGTTTGTTGTTTATCTAGATTTTGAGTTTCAATCTTATTACTTTCTAGTTCAGGTTCTCCATAAGCAGAAATTGCAGAACTTAACAACCTGTTAAATTCCATTTCTCTTAAAAATTTATATAATTTATCTTTATCTATATTTTGCAATTTAAATTCACTTAACTCTCTATTAACAGGAGAGTTATGATCTAGTGTTACAAGTTTTTTACTTATTAATGCTTTATCCTTATTCTCTATTAATGTTTCTCTTCTTTTATTTTGCTTAATCTCATTAGCAGATTTTAGTAAATTTTCTAAAGTACCATATTTGTTAATTAGCTCTGCAGCTGTCTTCACACCTATCCCTGGAACACCAGGAACATTATCACTACTATCTCCTGCTAAAGATTGCACATCAATAACTTTTGAAGCATCTACGCCAAATTTTTTTAAGACATCGTCGTCAGTTATAAATTTGTTTTTCATGGGGTCAAAAATTCGAACCCCTTTTTTGTAAAGCTGCATTAAATCTTTATCTGATGAGACAATTGTAACTTTTGCACCTTTTTTAAGGATTTGATCAACATATGTGGCTATTAAATCATCTGCTTCATAATTAGGAAGATCCACAGATGGTAAATTGAATGCTAGTACTGATTTTCTTATATACTCAAATTGAGGAGCCAAATCATCAGGCGCCTCTGACCTATTAGCTTTGTAATCACTATAAATTTCATTTCTGAAAGTTTTTCTTGCTGAGTCAAATATTACTGCAAAATGTGTTGGTTTTTGCAAGTTTTGATCAGATTTTGAGTCCTCTAATAATTTAAATAACATACTGCAAAAACCACTAACAGCACCTGTTGGAAGTCCATCACTTTTTCTAGTCAATGGAGGCAAAGCATAATAAGCTCTAAAAATATAACCAGAGCCATCAATCAAATAAAAATGATCTGTTTTTTGAATTTTATTCATGAAGTATAATTAAATATTATAATGATAACATATTCTGTATATAAAAAAATTTACTTTCAATTATTATAACAATTATAAGTAGATTATTTTTTATATTTTGAGTATTATTTAACAATGGAATTAACAAAAAATCTCACGCAAGCTAAACTATTTAAATCTCTGGTTGTTATTGTTCTTGGTTCAATAGCACTAACTATATCAGCAAAGATCAAAATTCCTTTCTATCCAGTTCCTATGACTATGCAAACATTTGTTGTATTGTTTTTAGGAATAAGCTTAGGACATAAAATTGCACTTGCTACAATTGGTCTGTATTTAATTGAAGGAATTTCAGGTCTTCCTGTATTTTCAAATTCACCTGAAAAAGGTGTTGGGTTAGTTTACTTTACAGGGCCAACTATGGGTTACTTAATTGGTTTTTTAACGGCTTGTTACTTGGCTTCTAAAATAAAGATTGATGATAATTTTTTCGTTGTTTTATTTAAGCTAATAATTGCAACTTCAACAATCTATATTTTGGGTCTAATTTGGCTTGGAACATTGATTGGATGGGATAAGCCAATTTTTGCTTTAGGAGCAAAACCGTTTCTATTAGCCGAGATTTTTAAAATTATGCTTTTAGCTCTTTTAACTAAGCAAATAATTAAAATTAAAAAATTTATCTAGGTGATCTTTTAGAAAGAATTCTTTGAAGAGTTCTTCTGTGCATTTTAAGTCTTCTGGCTGTTTCTGAAACATTCCTATTACATAATTCGAAAACTCTATGTATATGTTCCCACTTAACTCTATCAGCCGACATCGGGTTTTCTGGTGGAGCTGCTTTTTTTGAAGGATCTGCCAATAATGCTTTCTCTACATCTTCTGCATCTGCAGGTTTAGCCAAATAATCTATGGCACCTTCTTTGATTGCAGCTACTGCCGTAGGAATATTTCCATATCCAGTTAACATGATGATCCTGCTATCACTATTTGAAGACTGAATTTCTTTTACAACTTCAAGTCCATTACCATCTGCAAGCCTTAAGTCTACAACAGCAAAACCAGGTTTTTTAGTTTTTACAGATTCAACTCCCTTTTGTACACTCTCAGCTTGAAAAACCTCAAATCCTTTTTTTTCCATCGCTCTTGCTAAACGCTCACGGAAAGGATTATCGTCATCCACGATTAATAATGACTTATTTTCAAAATCACTAAGATTCTGTAGTTTTGCTTCTTCTTTCATGGCTCTTATATGGGGTCTCTACAAGATATTACAATATATGAATTTTACGCATTTCTGGCTTGAATTATTTGCTTTACTTTAGTGCTGTTTACTTTATATGCCAAAAAATATTAAAGTTTTTTTTAAAAAGACTTTTTTTTATTAAATTTTTTTTGGAGGCATTTAAAATGCAAAAATTTAAATCAGTTGAAGAATTAGTTAATCGGCTGAAACCTGAAAAACCAGTTTACTGTATTAGAAAGAATTCCATTAAATCTGCTGTTAAATTTTTCCTTAACAAATTTCCAGGTAAAATTTTATATGCAGTTAAAACTAATCCGCAACCTGAGGTAATCAAAACAATCATAGAAAGTGGAGTTGAGCAATTTGATGTTGCTTCAATTGAGGAAATTAAAAATATTAGAACTTTTAGCAATACAGCAAAATGCTCTTATATGCATACTGTTAAAAGTAGAGAAAGTATTAAAGAAGCCTATTTTAATTATGGTGTAAAAACTTTTTCATTAGATACTAAAGATGAGCTTATTAAAATAATTGAAAGTACAAATAATGCTAAAGATTTAGAGTTATTTGTAAGAGTTGCTGTTTCAAATGAACATGCAGAAATTGATTTATCAAAAAAATTCGGTGCTTTAACATCCGAAGCAATAGGTTTATTAAGACTTGTAAAACAACATGCCAAAAAGATTGGTTTAAGTTTTCATGTTGGTTCACAATGTATGCATCCAATTTCTTATTCAAAAGGAATTAGTGAGATTGGAAATATAATCAAAAAGACAAAAATTATTCCACATTACATTAATGTAGGTGGAGGTTTCCCTACAATCTATCCTGACTTAATTCCACAATCTTTAGATAGTTATTTTAATGAAATAAATAAGAGTTTAGAAAATTTAAAGCTTGAAAAACTTCCTGAAATTATTTGTGAGCCTGGTAGAGCTATAGTTGCAGAAAGTGGTTCAACAATTGTAAGGGTTAATTTAAGAAAAAAACAAAAGCTTTATATTAATGATGGTACTTATGGTACTCTTTTTGATGCTGGTACACCAAACATTGTATTCCCATCTAGAATGATTAAAGAAAATTCTAATAAAATAATTTCAAAAAAATTAACTGCTTTTGATTTCTTTGGACCTACATGTGATAGCATGGATTATATGAAAGGTCCTTTTTTGCTTCCAAATAATATTAAAGAAAATGATTATATTGAACTTGGTCAACTTGGGGCATACGGATTAACATTTAGAACTCAGTTTAATGGTTATTACTCAAATGAAATTTATGAAGTTGAAGATAACCCAATAATGACAATGTATGATAAAGACATTAACAAAGCTAACATGGTAGCTTAATGTCGAGTCAAAAAAATCCAGGTCATAACAGTAAAAGAGATTTCTTAAAAAATCCTGTTGAGCATATCGATATAACTTCTTTCGACTCTAGAAAAATTATATCCTCAATGGAAAAAATGTCATTTGTTTCTAGAGAAACAGCAAATGCTGCTAATATTTATAACGAGATGCTTAAAGATAAAGATTGTACAATTTTCCTTACTTTAGCAGGCTCTACTTCGGCAGCTGGATGCATGAATATTTATAAAGATTTAGTTAAATATAATATGGTAGATGCAATCGTTGCAACAGGTGCCTCAATAGTAGATATGGATTTTTTTGAAGCTCTTGGTTTTAAACATTACCAAGGTTCACAATTTCAAGATGATACTGAGCTGAGGAATAACTATATAGATAGAATTTACGATACCTATATAGATGAAGAAGAGCTTCAAATGTGTGATAAAATCATATGTGAAATCGCAAATAACTTAGAAGCGAGAAGCTATACTTCAAGAGAGTTCATTTATGAAATGGGAAAATATTTAAAGAATAACTCAAAGAAAAAAGACTCTTTGATTGAAACCGCTTTTAACAACAATGTTCCTATCTTCTGCCCTGCTTTTACCGACTCAAGTGCAGGATTCGGGTTAGTTATGCATCAAGAGCAAAATCCAAAAAAACATATGACGATAGACTCGGTTAGAGAATTTAGAGAACTAACAGAAATTAAAATCAAATCTAAAGGTTCTGGATTATTTATGATTGGTGGTGGTGTGCCTAAAAACTTTATTCAAGATACTGTAATTTGTGCTGAACTATTAGGAAAAGATGTAGACATGCATAAATATGCTGTTCAAATTACTGTTGCTGATAGTAGAGACGGTGCTTGTAGTAGCTCCACATTAAAAGAAGCAAGTTCATGGGGAAAAGTAGATATTACAAAAGAACAGATGGTGTTTGCAGAAGCAACTAGTGTTTTACCATTGATAGCAAGTGATGCTTATCATAAGGGTGAGTGGAAAAATAGAACAAGAAAAAACTTTACTAAAATTTTTAAATAAAATTGAAATATCTATCAAATAAAAACGGGTTTTTAGGAATTGATAATAAATTTAGCTTTAAAGAAAAAGCTGTAATTGTTCCATTTGGTTTAGAAAAAACAGTCAGTTATGGGGGAGGAACAAAAAATGGACCTAAAGAAATTATAAAAGCATCTCATCAAGTTGAGCTGTATGATGAAGAGCTTAATTGCGAACCTTATAAAAAAATAGGTATTAAAACTTTAAAACCATTTAAAATTGATAAAAATATCAAAAAAGCACTGAATAAAATCTCTAATATTAATAAAGAAATTTTAAATAAAAAACTCTTTCCAATGACTTTGGGTGGAGAGCATTCAATAACTCCTGGATGTATTGTTCCTTTTACTAAAAAATATAAAAACATTTGTCTGTTACATTTTGATGCTCATGCAGATTTACGTCAAAGTTATAATGGAGAAAAATTTTCACATGCCTCAGCTATTAGAAGGTGTCTAGATTATAAAAACGTTTCGTTAATTTCATTTGGCATAAGAAATATCTCGAAAAGTGAAATCCCATTTTTAAAAAAAAATTCTTCAAGAATAAATATTTTTTGGGCGAAAGATAAAAAAAAATGGAATTTGTCTAAATTTAAAAAACTAATTAAAAATAAAACTGTTTATCTTACATTTGATGTAGATGGGCTAGATTCAAGTATTATGCCTGCAACCGGTACACCTGAACCAGGAGGACTTTTGTGGGATGAAACATTGGATATAATAAGAATTGCAGCTAAAAACTCGAAAATTGTTGGTGCAGATATTAATGAACTGTCTCCAATTAAAGGATTTAATTCTTATAATTTTCTTGTTGCAAAGCTAGCTTATAAAATCTTGTCTTATAAATTTTTATATTAAACTTTAATTGGTTTAATAATTTTCAATAACATTCTAAACGGTATCAACATTATTAGAGCAACTAAAACTTTTACTGCTAAATCTCCAAGAGATAAAGTAACCCAAGGTACCCCTGTTGCATAAAATGATATTGAGAAAAATAAAAATGTGTCAACTGTTGATCCAATCAAAGATGAAGTAAGTGGTGCTACAAACCACTCTTTTTTTCTTAATCTATCAAAAATTTGAATATCTAATAATTGAGCAGTAATAAAAGCTACCCCTGATCCTATTGCAATTCTTACAGATATTAAATCTGCAAAATCAGTTGAGAATAACAATGTAAATATAATTCCTATTAAAAAGCCCAAATATACAATTTGCCTTGCTAATAATTTTCCATAAGACCTATTTGCTAAATCTGTTATTAAAAAAGCTATTGGATAACTAAAAGCTCCATAAGTTAAAATCTCATTTAATCCAAAATAGTTTATTGGGAACTGAACTAAATAATTAGAAGATAGTACAACAACCCCCATCATTATTGACAGGATGATAAATAATTTGTTCATTAAGCTGATTTAGCTACAGGTTTCTTTTTAAAAGGGGATTTAATTAAAACTACTTTTTTCAACTTTTTTAATCTAGGAGATAAATTTTTATTTTTTACAGTTTTTAAAAATTCATCAAAACTTCCTTTTTTGTCAACTGATCTTACACCTGAATTGCTTACAGTAAGTTTTAAACTTCTTCCAGTAAGCTCACTTGTAAATTTTACTTTTTTAAGATTCGGTAAAAATCTTCTTTTAGTCTTGTTGTTAGCATGACTAACATTATGACCTTTCATAGGAATTTTACCGGTAAGTTCACATTTTTTTGACATAATAACAGTGCCTATATAAGGGGAGATATTGAAGGCGTCAAGTTTAATACATTTAAGAAACAGTTTTATTTCCCACAATTTCTGTGAAATTTTTGACACCATCTCTTATTAGTAATTCTTTTAGGTCCTTTTTAATCATCCCAGCAATATTGGGTCCTTGAAATACCATGCCGGTATACAACTGAACATAATCTGCTCCTAATAAAAACTTGTCATAAGCTGCTTTACCAGAGTCAACGCCACCTACTCCAATTATTTTAATTTTACCTTTTATTAAGTTATAGAATTTACTTATTAAAAGATTTGATTTTTTCTCAATAGGTTTTCCAGATAAACCACCTTTTTGATGTCTCTGTATATTTTGAAGTGTTTCCCGAGAAGATTCGGAAGTATTTGAAATTATTATTGCGCTTATTTCATTTTCTAAAAGTATTTCTGAAATTAAGTCAATTTGATTTTCATTTATATCTGGTGAAATTTTTACAGCTACAGGAATTTCAGTTTTTAATTGTTTTTTTTTCTCTGATATAGATTTTAATAACTCTTTTAATTTATTCTCATCATGAAAGTTTCTTAGATTTTCAGTATTTGGTGACGAAATATTAATTGTAATATAATCTGCAACTTCAGAAAATTTTTCTAATCCAATTAAATAATCATTCAATCTATCATTAGAATCTTTGTTTGGACCTACATTTACACCAAGCACACCTAGTTTTTTATTAGATTTTATTCTGTTTAATATTGTATCTGATCCGTGGTTGTTAAAACCTAACCTATTAATTAATGCTTGATCTTCTACCAATCTAAATACTCTTGGTTTTTCATTTCCATATTGTTTTAATGGAGTAACTGTACCTACTTCAACAAATCCAAAACCCAGCTTAAATAAAGGGTTATATACCTCTGCATTCTTATCAAAACCTGCAGCAATACCGATAGGATTATCAAGATCTTGATTAAATAATTTTGTTTTTAAAATTGGATCGTTTTTGTTTTCATCAAATATATTTGAAACTAAATTGAGTTTGAGTGATTGAATTGCTAAAAAATGTGCTCTTTCAGGATCTATTTTAAATATTAAAGATCTTAAATTTGAATACATTATTTCAATTTACTAATTATCAATTCTTTTGTTTCGTTAACACCGAAAAAACTTATAAAAAAACCCATTCTAGGTCCATTTTCATCTCCAAACACCACTTCATAAATTAACTTAAACCAATCTCTTAAGTTTTCTGAATACCCATTTTCTTTGCCTGTTGAATAAATTAATGTTTGTATATCCTCTGGAGACATTTGGTCATTACATTGTTCTAAAGTTTTAACTAAGGCTTGTAGAGCTAATTTTTCATTTTCAGATGGATTTTTATATTTTTTTTGAGCCTTAATAACATCATTAAAATACTTAATTGCATAACCTACTAGTCCATCAAAAATCGGAAAATTTTTTTCATGAATATTAGATTTGTATTTTTTAACAAACTTCCATAATAAATCTTTGTTATCAGCGTTACTTGTTTCAACTAAATTCAACAACATAGAAAAGGTCATAATCATCTCTTCTTTTGGAATATGTCCATTATGAACATGCCAAACAGGATTCATCACTAATTGTTGTTCAGTTTGTTTTTTTGATTTTTCAATATTATCAAGGTACTCATCTACAGCTTTAGGGACTATTTCTTTATAAAGTTTTTTTGCTCTTTTTGGATTTTGATACATGTATAAAGATAAGCTTTCGGGTGAAGCATATTTTAACCATTGGTCGATAGTAATACCATTTCCTTTTGATTTTGAAATTTTTTCACCCTTTTCATCAAGAAATAATTCATAAGCAAATCCAGATGGATGTTTTTTACCAATCAAATTTATTATTTTAGTTGATAAAATTGCGCTCTCAATAAGGTCTTTTCCATACATTTCAAAATCTATATCTAGAGCATACCATCTCATTGCCCAATCAACTTTCCATTGTAATTTACAATTTCCATCCAAAATACTAGATTCTAATTTTTTTCCTTTATTATCAAAAATTATTTTAGAATTTTTTTTATCAATTTCTATAACTGGAATTTCGAGGACATGACCTGTGTCTGGACAAATAGGTAAAAAAGGGCAGTAAGTTTGTTGACGTTCTTTGCCTAAAGTTGGAAGTATAATGTTCATTATACCATCATAATTTTCTAAAATAATTTTTAAAGTTGGGTTAAAAAAACCACCTTTGTATAAAGATGTCGAACTTTTAAAACTGTATTTAAAATTAAAACTATTTAAAAAATCTTTTAACATTTCATTATTATGTTCTCCAAAACTTGCAAATTTTTCAAATGGATCAGGAACTTGTGTTAATGGTTTATGTAAGTTTTTATTTAATAATTCCTGATTAGGAACATTATCAGGAACTTTTCTTAAACCATCCATATCATCAGAAAAAGTAATTATCTCAGTTGGTAAATCTGTAAGTTGCTTTAAGGCATTTACCATCATTGAAGTCCTTGCAACTTCACCAAATGTTCCGATATGAGGAAGGCCACTTGGGCCATATCCTGTTTGAAGGGTAATTTTCCCTTTTTTATCAATAAATGATTTTCTCTCTCTAAGCATTTTTTTTGCTTCAACGAAAGGCCAAGCACTTGTTTTGTCTAAAATTTCTTTTTTAATCACGAGTATATCTTTTATAAAAATCTTAAATTGGCGATTTTATTAATTCTTATAGAGTTGAAATTTATTTACCATAAAATAATGTTCTTTCAAAATGTCTAATTATAAAACTGTTTTTTTTACACTTGGAATTTTGCAAATAATTTTAGGGGTCTCAATGTTCATCCCTATAATTGCTCAATTTATTTATTCTGAAATAGATTCATCATTTTTTGGTGCATCTATTGTGACAATAATTTTTGGATCATTATTTTTTCTTTCAAATCTAGACCACGACAAAAAGTTAAATTTACAACAAGCATTTTTATTAACTGCTTTGTCCTGGTTAAGTATTGCTATTTTTGGATCTTTACCATTTATATTTTCGACTATGGAACTTTCAATTACTGATGCTTTTTTTGAGAGTATGTCTGGTATTACAACAACTGGATCTACAATTATTTCCAACTTAGAGAATACTCCAAAAGGCATTCTATTATGGAGAGCAATACTACAATGGCTAGGTGGCATTGGTATTATTGTGATGGCAATTACACTAATGCCAATAATGAATGTTGGTGGTATGCAATTATTTAAAATTTCTAGCAACGACTCTTCTGAAAAAATTCTTCCTAAATCAAAAGAAATAGCTTTGAGACTTATTTATATTTATTCAGGTCTAACCGCTCTTTGTGCATTATCATATTGGATATTTGGAATGGGGAAATTCGATAGTTTAACTCATTCTATGACTACCATAGCTACTGGTGGATTTTCTAATTATAATCAATCTATCGGATATTTTGACAGTGTTCCTATAGAAATATCATCAATGATTTTTATAATTTTAGGAAGTATTCCATTTATTGCATATATTAAATTTATTAGTGGTAATAAAAAAATATTTTTAAACGATATTCAAATCAGAACATTTATTAAAATAATAATTATAAGCATAATTATATTATCAATTTATTTATTATTTAATAATAACGGAAACTTTAGTTTGAGATCTATTTTTTTTAATACAATTTCAATATTGACTGGAACAGGTTATGTAAATGCTGAATTCGACGGTTGGGGAAGTTTTCCTATAACAATATTTCTTGCATTAATGTTTATTGGGGGCTGTGCTGGATCAACTACTTGTGGTATTAAAATTTTTAGAATTCAGATTCTATATTTATTTATATTAAATCAATTAAAAAAAATTATATATCCCAAGGGAATATTTGTAATTAAATACGATCAAGGATCTGTTGATGATAAATTTATTGCATCAATAATTTCATTTATTTATTTTTATTTTGTTATTTTTTTTATTTTAGCTGCATTATTATCATTAACAGGTCTCGACTTTATAACCGCTATGTCTGGAGCGGCAACATCAATATCAAATGTTGGTCCTGGTTTAGGTCCTATAATAGGACCTAATGGAGATTTTTCATCTTTACCTGATATTTCTAAATGGATCTTAACTGTAGGTATGATTTTAGGTAGACTTGAGTTGTTTGCAATATTAGTATTGTTCTTACCATCTTTTTGGAGAAATTAATAATGTCTGAAACAAAAAAACAAACATGGCTTGATTCTCTTGCAGTTTATAAAGATATTCGAATGTTAAGAATTCTTTTATTAGGTGCAATAAGTGGATTTCCATGGGTATTAATTGCAAGCAGCTTAAGTCTTTGGCTTAAAGAAGAAGGTCTTAGTAGATCAACAATTGGATGGGCAGGTTTAATTTTTGGAGTATATGCTTTCAATTATTTGTGGGCTCCCATTATAGATAGAATTCAAATTCCAATACTAACAAAAAAATTAGGTCATAGAAGAGGATGGATAGTTTTGATGCAATTAATTATTTTGTTAAGTCTTGTTGTTTGGAGTGTGATTAATCCAACTGAAAATTTGGCTTTATTAATCACTGTAGGTTTAATTATTGCTATTGCGTCAGCAACCCAAGATATAACTGTAGATGCATTAAGAATTGAACAGATAAATGAAAATGAAGGAAAATCAATGGCTGCTGGTGCAGCTATGGCTGTTGTTGGTTGGTGGACAGGTTATAAATTAGGTGGAGTTGTT
Organism: Candidatus Pelagibacter sp. HIMB123; assembly: GCF_052048195.1. Classification (NCBI taxonomy): domain Bacteria; kingdom Pseudomonadati; phylum Pseudomonadota; class Alphaproteobacteria; order Candidatus Pelagibacterales; family Candidatus Pelagibacteraceae; genus Candidatus Pelagibacter; species Candidatus Pelagibacter sp. HIMB123. The sequence continues at coordinate 52,884 of NZ_JBNAIL010000014.1, forward strand.
GCTTTATTCACAGCAGAATTTTTTGAAAACCTAGGGGTGGCTGACTATTGGCAAGCTACTTTTTTAATTTTAGGTATTTTAATAATTTTAATGAATATTGGATTAATGTTTGTTCATGAACCTATAGAGACAAACAGACAAGCAAAACAGAGAGAAACAGACAAATTAATTGAAGGAAAACTTGGATCTAGCAATATTATTACAAACTTTATCGCATATATTACAGGAACTATAGGCGGACCTATCATTAGTTTTTTTAGAAAAAATGGTTTTGCCATTGCAGCTGGAATTTTAGGATTTGTTTTCTTGTTCAAGATAGGTGAGGCATTTATGGGAAGAATGTCTATTGTTTTTTATAAAGAAATTGGTTTCTCCAAAGGTCAAATTGCAATTTATTCAAAAGGACTTGGCTGGATAACAACAGTTGTATTTACTTTGTTGGGTGGTGTAATGGCCATGAGAGCTGGAACAATTAAAACTATGTTCTTTGCTGGTGGATTAATGGCTATAACCAACCTTTTATTCGCAGTTTTAGCGTGGACTGGAAAATCAGAAATTTTATTTGCAATTGCGGTTATAGCCGATGATATCACAGCAGCTTTTGCAACTGTAGCATTTGTTGCATTTATATCATTACTAGTTGACAGAACTTATACAGCCACACAATATGCATTGCTTGCTTCAATTGGTACTGCTGGTCGTACTACCTTAGCTTCATCCTCAGGCGCTCTAGTTGACTGGTTAAACGGAGATTGGGGAACATTTTTTGTTTTAACGACTATAATGGTGATACCATCATTAATTTGTTTGTGGTTAATTAAAAACAAAATTAAAATTGGTGCAAAATAATTTTTATTTCATAGGTAATTTTTCGAATATTTACAAAAATGCTTCGAAAAGATCTGAGGTAACTTCACAAATTATACATGGTGAAAAATTCAAAATACTAGCAAAAAGTAAAAATTGGATAAAAATTAAAACTTTATTTGATAATTATAAGGGGTTTATAAAAAATTCAAAATATATAGAAAAATTTAGCCCCAATTATAAAGTCAGTTCACTAAAAGCAAAGATTTATAAAAAACCTGGAATTGGAACTATCAGTTGGCTTCCATTTGCATCCAAATTATCTGTATTTGATCAAAATAAGAATTACGTAAAAATTGAAAAAAATAAATGGATTAAAAAAGCTGATATTAAAAAAATAAACCATAAAGAAAATAATTTTACAAAAATATTTAAAAAATTTCTCGAAGTAAAATATGTTTGGGGTGGAAAAACATTTAAAGGTGTTGATTGTTCAGCTTTATTGCAAATTTTTTATTTTTATAATAATTCGTTTTATCCAAGAGATACAAAAGATCAGATCAAATATACAAAAAAGAATTCAAAGAAAAGACTATTTAAAAAAGGAGATATTATTTTTTGGAAAGGTCATGTTGCTATGTGCTTAAATTCTAAACAACTAATTCATGCTTATGGTCCAGAAAGAAAAGTAATTATTATGCCAATTATAGAAACAATTAATAGAATTGAAAAAACTGCCAAGCTAAAGGTAAAAAAAGTATCTAGAATAAAATATTAATTTCTTCCAAAATCAGGTTTATCAATATCTTGTTTCAATTTGATGATTTTTGACCTTACTTTTTTAGTCTGAGTAAGTTTCTTTACGATAGACTTATTATTTTTTGAATTAATATCTTTTTTAAATTGATTTAAATTTTTAATAAATAAATCAATCGCTTTTGAAATATTATTTTTATTGTTAAAAAAAATATCTCTCCACATGATTTCATTTGATGCTGCAATCCTAGAAAAATCTCGTAATCCACCAGCACTATATTTGATTAGCTCATAATTTTGTTTTTTCTCAAAATCTTGTGCAGATTTCACCAGATTATACGCAATTAAGTGAGGTAAATGACTAGTAATAGAAAAAATTTTGTCATGTTTTTCGGCGCTCATAACAACTACTTTTGCTCCAATTTTTTTCCAAAACTTAGTTAGAATATTTATATAATTTTTTTTAATATTTTTTTCTTTAATTATTATGCACCATCTATCAGTAAACATATTTTCTTTACCATGCTCTGGTCCACTGACCTCTGATCCAGCTATTGGGTGACTTTGAATCCAATGAATACCTTTCTTTAAAAATTTATTTATAATTTTAGAAGTTTCAATTTTTGAAGAACCAATATCTGTAATCAATGTTTTCGATGGTATAAATTTATTAATTTTTAAAATAATATTTTTGTATTCACTCATTGGTGTACAAAAGATGATTAAATCGGAATTACTTACACCTTCTTTTAATGATTTAACAATTGTTCCAGGTAATTTTAATCTTTTTATCTTAGCAATATTTGATTTTGATTTTTCATAAATAAATATTTTTTTTGCTATTTTTTTTTTGCTAATACGCCTTAATAAAGATGAACCTAATAATCCACAGCCAATAATTAAAATATTTTTCATTTTTTCAATACTTGCTTAATAACACTCATAAATTTTATGTTTTCTTTTTTAGATCCAATAGTTAACCTTAATTTATTCTTTATATGATAACCATCTTCTGTTGATCTTAAAATAATTCCCTTATTTTTAAGTTTTTCATACAGAAATTTTGCTGAATATCTGCATTTTTCAAAATTAAGTAACAAAAAATTTGCTGAAACTGAATTTGAAAAAATATTATATGCCTCAAGAAATTTCTTAATTTTTTCAGAATATAATAAATTATGTCTAATAGATTTATTTATGAAAGCTTTATCCTTCAATGACTCGGTGGCAGCTAATTGAGCAATACCATTTACATTAAATGGTGGTTTTATAACATTTAGTGCATCAACTATTTTTTTTGAGCCATATCCCCAACCTACTCTAAGAGAAGCTAATCCAAACATTTTTGAAAAAGTTCTAAGGATGAAAACATTGTCTTTATTTTTAAACAAATCTAACCCAGATGAATAATCTTTGTTTTTCATATATTCTGCATAGGCATCATCTATAACTAGTAAAATTTTTTGATTTAATCTTTTTCTTAATTCTAAAACTTCTTTTTTCGTTAAGTAAGTTCCTGTAGGATTGTTTGGGTTAGCTATAAATACAATTTTAGTTTTTTTCGTTATTTTTTTTAAAATTTCATTTACTGAAACTTTAAAATTAATTTCTTTTGCAAATACAACTTTTGCACCTACAATTTTTGAGTAAATTCTGTACATTAAAAAACTGTACTCTGGTACTACAACCTCATCTTTTGGGTTTAAAAACAACTGACAAAGCATTTGAATAACTTCATCTGAACCAGCTCCACAAATAATTTTCTCAGAATTACATCTATAAGCTTTAGATATTGCTTTTCTTAAATTTTGAGATTTTCCATCTGGATATTTATCTAAATTCAGATTTTTGTTTGATATTATTTTCTTTGCTTTAGGGCTCATACCTAAAGCAGACTCATTTGCAGAAAGCTTAATTACGTTCTTAAGTTTATTAACTTTTGATTTGCCAGGCTTATAAGCCTCAATTTTAAAATTTTTGAAATTTGGAGTTATCATTTTTTTTAATTTATGTTCTCTTTATAGATAAAATTACAAAATTTTATAGAGAATAAGAGGTTTTTTTAAAAAATTGACATAATAAATAAGTTCTAGTAAAAAAATTGTGCGCTGATTTAACTGAATTGCGAGCGCTTAAAAAAAACCGCTAAAATAGTTTTTTTTCTCACAATTCGAAACAGTCAAAAACTATGAATACTGAGAAAAACATAAAAACTTTAATTGTAAAAAAACCACTAAAATTAGACTGTGGAAAGACCATAAAAGATTTTCCAATAGCCTATGAAACTTACGGTTCACTTAATTCAAAAAAAGATAATGCAATATTAGTTTTTCATGCTCTAACAGGAGATCAATTTGTAACGGGAATTAATCCTGTAACTAACAAAGAGGGTTGGTGGAGTTATGCAGTAGGTCCTGATAAGGCTATCGATACGAATAAATATTTTGTTATTTGCTCTAACGTAATTGGTGGATGTATGGGATCATACGGACCAAGTCATAAAGATCCTGATCAAAAAATTTTTGGAACAAATTTTCCCGTTATTACAATTAATGATATGGTGAATGCTCAATATAATTTACTTGATCATTTTGGTATTGATAAACTGTTTTCTATAACTGGTGGTTCAATGGGAGGTATGCAAGTCCTTCAGTTTATTAGCAACTTTCCTGATAAATCCAAAACAGTGATACCGATAGCAACCACATCTAGTCATTCAGCTCAAAATATTGCTTTTAACGAGCTAGGTAGACAAGCTATTACAGCTGATAGTAACTGGAAAGATGGGAATTACACATCAAGCGATACTAATCCTGGAAAAGGATTGGCAGTAGCTAGAATGGCAGCTCATATTACTTATTTATCTAAAAAAGGTTTGCAGGAAAAATTTGGAAGAAAGTTGCAAGAAAGAGAAGATCTTAAATTTGGATTTGACGCTGATTTTCAAATAGAAAGTTATTTAAGATATCAGGGCTCAGTTTTCGTAGATAGATTTGATGCAAATAGTTATCTTTATATTACTAGAGCTATGGATTATTTTGATTTAGCTAAGCAATTTAATGGTAATCTTTCAGAAGCATTTATAAATACAAACGCGAAATTTTTTATAATTTCTTTTACTTCAGATTGGCTTTATCCAACCCAAGAAAACAAAGATATTGTAATTGCTTTAAACTCAATAGGAGCTGATGTTGGATTTGTAGAAATTGAGTCAGATAAAGGTCACGACTCCTTTTTACTAGACGTTCCTGATTTCTTAAGTGCACTTAAAAACTTTTTAGATAAATCTTACGAAGAAAATTAATTATGAAAAATGAATTTCAGGTAATAGCAGATTTAATTGAAAAAGATAAGAAAGTCTTAGATGTAGGTTGTGCTGATGGAACTTTGATGAAATTTTTAAAGGATAATAAAAACATAAATATAAGAGGATTAGAGATTTCAAAAGAAAAAGTTCAAGAATGTATTGCAAAAGGTTTAACTGTAATTGAAGGAAATGCTGAAAAAGATTTAAAACAATTTCCAGACAAATCATTTGATTATGTTGTTTTAAGTCAAACTCTTCAAGCTTTTCTTAATCCTGAATTAGTTTTAGATGAACTTTTAAGAGTTGGAAAAAAAGCAATAGTTACGATTCCTAATTTTGGATACTGGAAAGTAAGATTTCATTTATTATTTAAAGGTACAATGCCAATTACAAAAACATTACCAGATGAATGGTATAACACACCAAATTTACATATGTGTACAATCAAAGATTTTTTTCACTTTGTAAAATCAAAAGATATTAAAATTTTTAAATCACTCGCTTTAAATAATCTTAATTCATCAATAATAAATGAGAGCAATTTAGGAGTTAAAAATTTGTTTGCAGATCTAGGTATATTTTTGATAGAAAAATAAAATGCGTATTGAAATTATACCCTGTCTTCAAGACAACTATAGCTATTTAATAATAGATGAAAGTAACAATTTTGCTTGTGTTGTAGATCCGAGTGAGTCTGAACCAATAATAAATTTCCTAAAAAATAAAAATATAAAATTAAAATATATTCTTAATACTCATCATCATTATGATCATATTGGAGGAAATCAAGAATTAAAAAAAAGATATGGGTCAGTTGTTGTGGGTTTTAAAGGAGACTCAAAAAGAATACCTGGAATAGACATATTGTTAGAAGACAATCAAATATGGAAAGCTGAAAACTTTGAAGCTAAAATTATGCATATACCTGGACACACATCAGGCCATATTTGTTTTAATTTTTTTAAAGAAAAATTAGTTTTTACTGGAGATACACTTTTCTCACTTGGCTGTGGAAGAATATTTGAAGGCTCTTATGAAGAAATGTTTGAGTCTTTGAACAAAATTAAATTATTACCAAAAGAGACAAAAATTTATTGTGGTCATGAATACACTCTTGACAATGCAAAATTTTGTAAAAAATATGATTCAGAAAACAAAGATTTACAAAAAAAAATAGAAAAAATAGAAAAATTAAGAGAAAATGGAATTCCTACCATACCCTCAACTTTAAAAGAGGAATTGGATTGTAATATATTTTTAAGAGCAAAAGATGTAAAAACCTTTTCAAAATTAAGAGATTTTAAGGATAATTTCTAATTAATTCGGCTTGACTAAAGGCTGACTACAACTATATTGCGGTAACTTTAAATTAAATCATATTATGTCATACGCAGTAATAAAAACAGGTGGAAAACAGTATAAAGTAAAATCTGGAGAAATTCTAAAGATTGAAAAACTACCAGATTCTAAACCTGATACTAAAATAGAGTTTAATGAAATTTTGGCATACGGTGATGACAAATCAATTGAAATTGGAACTCCAAATGTTGAGGGTGCAAAAGTAGAAGCTAATTTAATTAAAAATAGTAAAAATAGAACTATTTTAATTTTTAAAAAAAGAAGAAGACAAAATTCAAGAAGAAAAAATGGGCATAGACAAGAATATTCTATGATAAGAATTAACAAAATTTTTTCAAAAGATGGTAAAGTGTTATCAGAAGCTGAAAAAATTTCTAAAACTTCAAAAAAAGAAGAAGTTAAGGAAGCAGTAAGCAAATAGTTATTAGGTAAGTTATGGCAACAAAAAAAGCAGGTGGATCATCACGAAACGGACGAGATAGTGCCGGCAGAAGACTTGGTGTAAAAAAGTATGGTGGTGAAACAGTAATTCCTGGAAACATAATTGTTAGACAAAGAGGAACTAAGATTTTTCCAGGTGAAAATGTTGGTATGGGCAAAGATCATTCAATATTTTCAGTTGTTAAGGGAAAAGTTGTCTTCAAAAAATCAAAATCAGATAGAACTTTCGTTTCTGTAAAGCCCAATTAATAGTACAACTAATTAAAATAGATGTTGTATTATGAAATTTCTCGATCAAGTTAAAATATATATTAAAGCTGGAAATGGCGGAGATGGATCTCCTAGTTTTAGAAGAGAGAAATATGTTGAGTTTGGTGGACCAGATGGTGGGGATGGTGGAAAAGGTGGATCAATTATTTTAAAGTCAGAGGAAAATTTAAATACCCTTATTGATTATCGATATCAACAACACCACAAAGCCGAACGTGGGGAAAACGGTTCCGGTCAAAATCGAACAGGAAAAGGTGGTGAAGATTTAATTTTAAAAGTTCCTCTAGGTACACAGGTATTTGAAGAGGATAACAAAACTCTTCTTTTCGATTTTAATAAAAAAGGTGAAGAATATGTTGCGGCTGCCGGTGGAAAAGGAGGTTTAGGAAACACAAGATTTAAAAGTTCTACAAATAGAGCTCCAAGAAAATTTACTAAAGGCACTATCGGAGAAGAATTTACAATATGGCTTCAATTAAAAACAATTGCTGATATCGGTATTATTGGATTACCAAATGCAGGAAAATCAAGTTTGTTGGCAGCTCTAACAAACGCAAATCCAAAAATTGCAAATTACAAATTCACAACTATTAATCCAAATCTTGGTGTTGCTTCTTACGATGATAAAGAAATTACGATTGCAGATATTCCAGGATTAGTTGAAGGAGCTCATGAAGGTATAGGCTTAGGAATACAGTTTTTAAAACATATAGAGAGATGTAAGTCTTTACTGCACTTAATTGATGTCACCAACTTAGATCTGAATGAGTCTTATAATCAGGTGAAAAATGAATTAAAAAGCTACAGTGCAAAGTTATTAGAAAAAAAAGAACTAATTGTGCTTAATAAAATTGATTTGATTGATGAAAAAACAGCAAATGAAGTTATAGATCATTTTTCAAAAGGTAAAAATTGTGAGATTATGACAATGACAACTCTGGAAAAAGAATCTGTATCAAAAATTAAAGCAAAACTTTTGTCTTATGTATCTTAAAAACTCCAAAATAATTGTTGTCAAAATTGGATCATCTCTACTAGTTGATCAAAATAAAAAAATTAGGAGACAATGGTTATCTAGTTTTGCAAAAGACATTAAAAAATTAAGAGATAGAAATCAAAGAGTAGTTATTGTTAGCTCTGGCGCTATAGCTTTGGGTTGCAAGAAAATGAATTATAATAAAAAAAATATTAAATTAGATAAGAGTCAGGCTATTGCTTCTATTGGTCAAATAGAGCTGATGAATTTATTTTCTCAAACTTTTGCAAAATATAAATTAAATATTTCTCAGATTTTGCTTACATTAGAAGACACTGAGGAAAGAAGAAGATCTCTCAATGCAAAACGAACTTTTGATAATCTTTTTGAACTTGGTTTTATTCCTGTGGTCAATGAAAATGATACTATCGCAACGAGTGAAATAAAATATGGAGATAATGATAGATTGGCATCTAGGGTTGCGCAAATTACAAACGCAGATACCTTAATTTTATTATCTGACGTTGATGGTTTGTATACAAAAAATCCTAAAATTTTTAAGGATGCTAAACTAATAAAGAAAATAGATGACCTAAATAAAGATCTAAAAAAAATTTATATTAAAGGCGTAAATGAATATGGGAGTGGTGGTATGCATACAAAAATTGAAGCAGCAAAAATATGTCAGCTTGCTGGTACTAGTATGGTTATTGCAAATGGACTATATTCAAATCCTATCTCAAAAATAATTGAAAAAAATAACTGCACCTGGTTTAGTCCAAAAATTTCAAAGTTAGATGCTAGAAAAAAATGGATAATAAGCTCTGTAGCACCTAAAGGAGCATTAATAATTGATGATGGTGCTAAAAAGGCATTAAAATCTGGAAAAAGTTTGTTAGCAGCAGGAATTAAAAAAGTTTCGGGAAGATTTAATAAAGGTGATCATATTAAAGTATTAGATAAAAAAAATAACGAATGTGCCAGAGGGTTAAGTTCCTTTACTTCTGATGAGGTGAATAAAATTATGGGTCATCATTCGAATGAAATTGAAAAATTATTAGGCTATGTTGCAAAATCAGAAGTTATTCATAAAGATGATATGGTGGAAATTTAAATGATTAAATATATAAATTTAATTGGAAGAAAAGCTCGCAAAGCTAGTGATTATAAAGTTACAACTGAGGTAAAAAATAAAGTCTTAAATGATTACGCGAAATTAATTAAGAATGAAAAAAAATATATTATAAATCAAAATTCAAAAGATATTAATTACGCAAGAAAAAGAAGGTTAAAAGAGAACTTAATAAAAAGACTTCATTTAGATGAAATTAAATTGAATGGAATTATAAATTCAATTTTAAAAATAGCTAAATTAAGGGATCCTATAAATAACACTTTAGAAAAATGGAAAAGGCCAAATGGTTTAAATATAAAAAGAGTATCAATACCAATTGGAGTTATTGGTGTTATCTATGAAAGTAGACCAAATGTAACTTCAGATGTTGCTAGTCTTTGTTTTAAATCTGGAAATGTAGTGATTTTGAAAGGAGGCTCTGAGGCCATAAATTCAAATAAAGCTTTAGCTAAGTTGTTTAGAAAAGCACTTAAAAAAAATAAAGTTGATGAAAACTTTATACAATTTATCGATTCAAAACAAAGGAGGATTGTGGATATTATGCTTTCTAAAATGAAAAAATATATCGATGTCATAATACCTCGTGGTGGAAAAAATTTAGTTAAAAAAGTTTTAGAATTATCCAAAGTACCTATAATTGGGCACTTAGAGGGACTTTGTCATACTTATATAGATAAGGATGCAGAATTAAAAATGGCTAAAGAAATTGTTTATAACGCTAAATTAAGAAATACAAGTATTTGTGGTGCAACTGAAACTATTCTTATTCATAAAAATATAGTCAAAAAATTTAGCAATCCTATTTTGCAGGCACTTGAAAATAATGGTTGTAAAATAATTGGTGATAAGATTTTGAAGAGTTATTACAAAGGTCAAGTATATCCTGCAAAAGAAAAAGATTGGTCAACTGAATATTTGGCATCAATTGTATCTGTTAAAATTGTTAAAAATTCTGAAGAGGCAATTAAGCATATTAATAAATATGGTACTATGCACACTGACTCCATCATTACAAAAAATAAAAAAACAGCAAAATACTTCTTAAAAAATGTTAAAAGTTCAATTGCAATGCATAATACCTCAACTCAATTTGCTGATGGTGGTGAATTTGGATTTGGTGGAGAAGTTGGAATTTCTACTAATACACTGCCACCAAGAGGTCCTGTAGGTTTAAATCAATTAATTTCATATAAATATGAAATCACTAGTAATGGTAAAATAAGAAATTAAATTGAATAACACAAAAATAAAAATTGGTGTATTAGGTGGATCGTTTGATCCTGCACATAAAGGACATTTGGCAATTTCTAAGGAAGCAAAGAAAAGATTCAAACTCAAAAAAGTTATTTGGGCAATTACAAAAAAAAATCCATTTAAAATAGAGAGTAAGACATCTGTTACTGACAGAATTAAATATTGTAAAAAAATTATTAGTACAAATTCATTTATTAAGGTTAAATTTTATGAAAAAATTATTAAATCAAATAAAACTATTAATTTAATCAATCATTTAAAAAAAGATAAAAGCATTGAAATTTATTTTTTAATGGGTGCCGACAACCTTATTAACTTTCATAAATGGCATAAATCTAAATTAATTTCACAAAAATGTAACATCCTAGTTTTTGACCGACATGGGTATAAAAAAAATTCTTTAAAATCAAAGACATTTAAGCAACTTAATAAGACCAATCTAGAGTTTATTGAGTTTAATAAAGTCAACATTTCATCTTCTCAATTAAGAAAAATTTGATAATCTAAATTCAATTAATGGACAAAATTTCAGACCTAAAAGAAATTGTAATCAACACACTAGATCTCAATAAAGCTCAAGACATTGTAACAATTGATCTTAAAGACAAAAGTTCTATGGCTGATTACATGATCATAGCAAGTGGAACATCATCTAGACATATTCAATCTTTATCAGAACAAGTTTTAGAAAAGCTTAAAAATAACGGTGTAAAGGATTCTAAAATTGAAGGTAAAGAAAGTGGAGAATGGAAACTTGTTGATGGGATTGATTTGATTGTTCATATTTTTCATCCAGAAAAAAGAAAATTTTATGAATTAGAGAAAATTTGGTCAGAGCTAATTCCAAAAGAAAAAGTGATGATATGAAAAAAATTAAATTTTTATTATTAATTTTTTTTTCCGTTTTTTATTTAAATAAAACAGTTATTTCAGCTGAAATTGATATTTATAAAAAAATTGATCTCTTCGGTGAGGTTCTAGAAAAAATTAATAAAGAGTATGTTGATGAGTTCAACCAATCTGAGAGTATGGACTCTGCTATCAATGGACTTTTACAATCCTTAGATCCTTATTCATCCTACATGTCTCCTAAAATTTTTGATGAAATGCAAACAGAAACCAGTGGTGAATTTGGTGGACTAGGAATTGAAGTTAGCATGGAGGCTGGTGTGGTAAAAGTAATTTCACCAATAGATGATACACCTGCATCTAGGGCTGGATTAAAAGCTGGTGATTACATAGTCAAAATAAATGATGTCCAGGTTCAAGGAAAATCATTAAGTGAAGCTGTTGATTTAATGAGAGGACCTGTAGGTTCTGGAATAGAGTTAACAGTAAGACGAAGAGGCGAAAGAAAAGCGCTAACATTTAATATCATAAGAGAAGTTATTCAGGTTCAATCTGTAAAATCTGAAATTATAGATGAAAATATTGGATACATCAGGCTTACTTCATTTAACGATAACAGTAGTGATCAAATAGAAAAACAAATTAAAAAACTTAAGAAAGATAAAAACTTAAATTCATTTATTTTAGATTTAAGAAATAATCCTGGAGGTCTTTTATCTCAAGCAATAAAGATATCAGATTTTTTTCTGGAAAATGGAGAGATAGTTTCAACAAAAAGCAGAAAAAAATCTGAAAATAGAAAATGGTTTGCAAAAAAAGGAGATATTACCGATGGAAAAACACTATTGGTTTTAATTAACTATGGTTCAGCATCTGCTTCTGAAATTGTTGCTGGAGCTTTAAAGGATCACAAAAGAGCAATCATCGTCGGTGAAAATAGCTTTGGTAAAGGTTCTGTCCAATCCATTATTCCTTTAAAAAATCGTGGTGCTATCAGATTAACTGTCGCAAAATATTATCTTCCTTCTGGAAAATCTATTTCTGAAGTAGGTGTTAGACCAGATATTGAAGTAAATGAAGAAGGTGATGATTTTAGAATAAAAACTGATACTGATAATCAATTAAACTACGCTATTAAGTTACTTAACGGATAATATGAATAAAAATTTAAAAGATTTACCACTGAGAAGTGGGGTCGGAATTGTGTTATTAAATAAAGAAAATAAAGTATTCGTAGCGAAAAGAATAGATAATCCTAAAAATTTTTGGCAAATGCCTCAGGGTGGTGTTGATGAGGGAGAGGATAATTTAAAAGCTGCATTTAGAGAACTAGAGGAAGAAACAAGTATCAAAAGCGTAGAACTTATAAAAGAATTAGATGGTACATTAACCTATGATTTACCTGATAGATTACTAGGTATTATTTGGAAAGGTAAGTACAAAGGTCAGAAGCAAAAATGGTTTTTAATGCGATTTATTGGAAATGATAATGAAATAAATATTAATACATCTAATCCAGAATTTTTAGATTGGAAGTGGATCGACTTAGATTTAATTACTGATGTTGTTGTTGATTTTAAACATCATGTTTACAAAGAACTTAAAGAAAAAGTAAAAAAATTAATTTAGAGTTTTTAAAACTTCAACTTTTTGATCTGCTAAATATTTAGATTGATCATTAATATCGGTTTTATTAGCCTCTTCTTCTGCCTGTTTAAGTAAATCTTGTTGCTTTGATTTATCCATATCAGCAAGATTAAAAATTGTACTTGTTAAAATAGATAGATTGTTATTTTTAAACTCAACAATCCCATCTTCAACATAGTAATTTTCATCACCTGATTTTGATAAAATCTTAATTATCCCAGGTTTTAAAAAGGAAATAATAGAAATATGATCCTTCAATATTCCCATCTCTCCTTCAAAAGCAGGGACCACAACTTCTGAAACATCATCTTTTACTAAAAAAGATTTTTCAGGATTTACTATTTCAACTTTAAACTCTTCGCTCATTAAGCAGCAGCTTCTTGTTCCATTTTCTTAGCTTTTTCTATAGCTTCTTCAATTGTTCCAACCATATAAAAAGCAGCTTCAGGTAAGTGGTCATATTCACCTTTACAGATTGCATCAAAACCTTTGATAGTTGAGTCAAGATCAACAAGTTTTCCTGGAGAACCAGTGAATACTTCTGCAACAAAGAATGGTTGAGATAAAAATCTCTGGATTTTTCTTGCTCTTGCTACAACTAATTTATCTTCTTCTGATAACTCATCCATACCAAGAATAGCTATAATATCTTGTAGTGATTTATATGATTGTAGAATTCGTTGAACATCTCTTGCTACTCTATAATGTTCATCTCCAACAATTCTTGGATCTAAAATTCTTGATGTAGAATCAAGTGGATCTACAGCAGGATAAATACCAATTTCTGCAATTTGTCTTGAAAGTACAGTCGTTGCATCCAAGTGAGCAAACGATGTTGCTGGAGCGGGGTCTGTTAAATCATCAGCAGGCACATAAATTGCTTGTACAGATGTGATTGACCCTTTGTTTGTAGTCGTAATTCTTTCTTGTAGGTTACCCATGTCAGTAGCTAATGTCGGTTGATATCCAACAGCAGATGGAATTCTTCCCAACAAAGCTGAAACCTCTGATCCTGCCTGAGTAAATCTAAAAATGTTATCTACAAAGAAAAGTACGTCCTGACCTTCCTGATCTCTAAAGTATTCAGCTACAGTTAAACCTGTAAGTGCAACTCTTGCTCTTGCTCCAGGAGGTTCATTCATCTGTCCATAAACTAAAGCAGCTTTTGAACCAGCTCCCTCCTTTTTAATTACTCCAGACTCAATCATTTCATGATAAAGGTCATTTCCTTCTCTAGTTCTCTCTCCAACTCCCGCAAAAACTGAGAAACCACCATGAGCTTTTGCAACGTTGTTAATTAATTCCATAATTAAAACTGTTTTTCCTACTCCTGCTCCACCAAATAATCCAATCTTTCCACCTTTTGCATAAGGCGCAAGCAAATCAATTACTTTGATACCTGTTACAAGGATTTCAGTTTCTGTTGATTGGTCATTAAATTCAGGTGCAGCTCTATGAATTGGCCAACTTTCTTTGGTTTTAACTTCACCTCTTTCGTCAATTGGTTCACCAATTACATTAATAATTCTTCCAAGAGTTTCAGGCCCAACCGGAACTTGAATAGGAGCATTTGTGTTGGTAACTTCATCACCTCTTTTTAGTCCTTCAGTAGCATCCATAGCAATTGTTCTAACAGTAGTTTCACCTAAGTGTTGTGCTACCTCTAAAACTAGTCTGTTATCACCATTTTTACATTCCAATGCTGTTAAAATTTCTGGTAGTTCACTATCAAATTTTACGTCTACTACCGCTCCAATAACTTGCGTGATTATTCCTTTGCTCATAATTATAAACTTTCTGCTCCTGATATGATTTCTATTAGTTCTTTTGTAATTGCTGCCTGACGACTTCTATTATATTCGATAGTAAGTTTGTCAACCATTTCACCTGCGTTTCGGGTCGCATTATCCATTGCACTCATTCTAGACCCTTGTTCGCTAGCTGAATTCTCTAACATAGCCTTAAATATTTGCGTAGAAATATTTTTTGGCAATAAATTGCTTAAAATTTCATCTTCATCTGGTTCAAATTCGTAACTTTCTTCTGAACTGTTTTCTTCTCCTTCATTGTTTAAAGGGATAATTTGCTGTGCTTGAGGAATTTGAGTAATTACATTTTTAAATTGGTTATAAAAAATTGTACAAACATCAAATTCACCTGCCTCGAATTTTTCAATTACCATTTTCCCAACTTTATCAGCATCAAAATAATTTGCATTTTTAGATTCTTTGAAAGAAATATTTTCAATTATTTTGTCACCATAAACTCTTTTTAATTGATCATTTCCTTTTGAGCCTACTGTAATAATTTTAAGTTCTTTACCTTCATCTAAAATTTTTGCAAAATAACTTTTAGCTTTTTTAATAATATTAGAATTAAATCCACCACATAAACCTCTATCAGAAGTCAACACCACACAAAGATGAGTTTTTTCTTGACCAGTCCCTGACAATAACTTTGGTGCATTTTCTTTATCAGATATACCATTTGATAAATTTAAAATAACATTATTCATTTTTTCAGAATAAGGTCTTCCCTTCTCAGCGCTTTCTTGAGCTCTTCTTAATTTAGCTGCTGCAACCATTTTCATAGCTTTAGTAATTTTTTGTGTAGACTTTACACTAGCTATTCTTTTTTTTAGGTCGTCTAAACTTGCCATAAATTATTAAGATTTAAAATTTCCTTTTAATTGAGTGATTACCTCAACAAGTAATTTTTCTTTATCTTCCTCAAGTTTTCCTGAACTTAAAATTGACTCGATAATTTCAGGCTTATCTGATTTACATTTTTCAATAATCTTGCTCTCAAATTCAGCAACGTCTTTTAAATCAATGTCATCTAGATAACCTTTTACTCCACAAAATACTGAAATAACTTGTTCTGCAACAGTCATAGGTGAATATTGTTTTTGTTTTAAAAGTTCAGTTAACTTAGAACCTCTATTCAAAAGTTGCTGGGTAGATGCATCTAAATCAGATCCGAATTGAGCAAAAGCTGCCATTTCTCTGTATTGCGCTAACTCTAGTTTCATTGAACCAGAAACTTTTTTCATCGCTTTTGTTTGAGCTGATGAACCAACCCTAGATACTGATAAACCTACGTTAATTGCAGGTCTTATACCTTGGTTAAATAGTTCTGTTTCAAGGAAAATTTGTCCGTCTGTAATTGAAATAACGTTAGTTGGAATAAACGCGGATACGTCTCCACCTTGTGTTTCAATAATTGGAAGTGCAGTAAGTGATCCACCTCCATGTTCGTCACTTAATTTAGCTGCTCTTTCAAGTAATCTACTATGAAGATAAAATACATCTCCAGGATAAGCCTCACGTCCTGGAGGTCTTCTTAATAGCAATGACATTTGTCTATAAGCAACTGCTTGTTTAGACAAATCATCATAAATTATTAACGCATGCATTCCATTATCTCTAAAATACTCTCCCATAGCACAACCTGTGTATGGTGCTAAGAATTGTAAAGGAGCAGAGTCAGATGCAGTAGCAGCAACGATTGTTGTGTACTCCATAGCTCCAGCTTCTTCTAATGTTTTTTGAATTTGTCTTACTGTTGATCTTTTTTGCCCAACTGCAACGTATATACAATACAGTTTTTGTTTTTCATCACCAGATTCATTGATTTTTTTTTGATTAATAATTGCATCTACTGCAACTGCTGTTTTACCAGTTTGTCTATCACCGATAATTAATTCCCTTTGTCCTCTTCCAATCGGAACTAGACTGTCAATTGATTTAAGACCAGTTTGCATTGGTTCGCTTACTGATTGTCGTGGAATAATACCAGGAGCTTTTACTTCAACCCTGCTTTTTTTAATTCCTTTATCTAATGGTCCTTTTCCATCAATAGGATTTCCTAAACCATCCACTACTCTTCCTAATAATTCTTTTCCAACTGGAGTATCAACAATATTACCCGTTCTTTTTACTACATCCCCTTCTTTAACATTTCTGTCATCACCAAAAATTACGACACCAACGTTTTCACTTTCTAAGTTTAGAGCCATACCTTTTGAACCATCTGCAAACTCTACCATTTCACCAGCTTGAACATTATCCAAACCATAAATCCTAGCAATACCATCTCCAACTGATAAAACTTGACCAACTTCTGTGACTTCTGCTTTATCACCAAAATTTTTAATTTGTTCTTTTAATATTTTCGTAACTTCTGAAGGATTTATTTCCATTTATGCCTCTATCATTCTATTTTCGATTTGTTGTAATTTATTTTTAATTGAGGTATCGACCATAGTACTTCCTACCTGTACTACCAAACCTCCTATTAAACTTTCATCATGTTTGTAGTTTAATTTTATTTTTGAGCTAAAATTTTTTGTTAACTCCTCTGTAATTTTTGTAATTTCTTCATTAGATAATTCTTTTGCTGATTTTAATTCTGCCTTAAGTTCACCTCTTTTTCTTGAACAAATCTCAATAAAGCTTTTAAGTATACGTTCAATAAAAA